>NZ_JBFBJB010000009.1:0-208725 GCF_040685895.1 Streptomyces sp. NPDC088124
CGGCCCGAATCGCACTCGGCACATGGTCCTAGGACGCCACGAGGGCGGGCCGGCACCGAAGGTATTTCGAGGCCGGAAAGACACAGGAAGCCGTGCGGGCCGGAAAGCGCGGAACGGTGGGTTCCGGCAGGGAGGGTGCGACGCGGTGTGCCACCCTGCGGCACGTCCGGCAGCGGCCCTGACGGAAGGCCTTATTCCGGCCGTTGCCGCAGGTTGACACGGAAGTGGCCGCCCCAGCAGCATGCGTGATGCCACCGAGGCCCCGCTGCCCGGTGTGCGACCACCTACTTCAGTCCGGCCCCCCGCTTCGGCCTGCCCGCTCCGGCACACGGCAGGTCACCTCGTGTTGTGCGCGACGCGGGGTACGGGACCGGATCCGCGGGCAACAAGATGGAGAAACGCATGGCCAAAACGAGACGTGTCACCGCGCTGCGCCTGCTCGGAATCGGCGCCGCCGCCCTGGCGTTCACCACCGCCGCGGCAAGCTCCGCGTGGGCGACCGACTGCCCCGGCGGCAAGGGCTGGGACAAGGGCAACCACGGGGGCTACAAGCCCGGCACGGGCGCGGGCACGCCGGTCACCACCGCCGACAAGTGTGAGTTCTCCCTGGACGGCCGGGGCTGGTTCTCCCAGATCAAGGTCGACGACATCAGCCTCAAGCCGGCCGACGACGGCAAGGTCCACGTCAAGGTCCGCACCGCCTCCGACGCCTCGAACTGCACGGTCTCACTCGCCTCGTACCGTACCCACGGCCCCACCTGGGAGACCTCGGGTGAGCAGGTCTTCCACGACTTCGACACCGTCGACATCAAGCAGGGCGGCCAGGACACACTGGACGTGGCCTTCCCCGACGTCGGCTGCTACGCACAGGTCGACCTCTACCGCGGCAAGGTCAAGTACGACGGCCTCAAGGACGCGAACGACGGTTTCGAGCACGGCGACCTGCCGGTCGGTCCGAGCCGCGCGGTCATCAAGGACAAGCTGATCGCGGCCTGGAACGGCGGCACGAAGAACTGCACCGCGCAGGAGATCCCGCCGGCTCCGGAGGAGCCGACGGACGAGTCCACGCCGGAGAAGCCGCCGGCCGAGGCGACGCCTCCCGCGGACACGCCCTCCGAGCCCGGGACACCGGGCACGGACACCCCGACCCCGTCGGCGAGCGAGCCCGCCACCCCCGCGTCGGACAGCCCCACGCCGAGCGCCTCCGAGCCGGCGTCGGACACCGCCACCCCGCCGAACACGCCGAGCGCGGCGTCCACCGGTGGCGGCGGCGACCTGGCGGAGACCGGTGGCGGCAATGTCGTCCCGCTCGCCGCGGGCGCGGCCGTGCTGCTGGCCGCGGGTGGCGCGGTCGTGATCGTGACCCGTCGCCGTAAGGCCGTCGCGGGCAACTGACCCACCACGGCAGCCGGTCCGCAGGCACCTCCGCCCTGTCCCGCCCCTGTTTCCCGGGGCGGGACAGGGCGGAGTCATGTGTGCCTCCGCCCGGAGGGCGTCGGCGCCGAGAGCGTCCGCTACGACCAGGACCTGTTCCACGACGCGTACGCCGAACTCGCCGACTTCGCCGACAGCGTCCGTACCGGGCGGGCCCCTTCGGTCACCGGCGAGGCTGTGATCAGGGCCGCGCCACCCAGTCGTACCAATCGGCCATGCCTTCGCCGGTGGTCGCCGAGACGGTGAGCACCCGCAGCTCCGGATTGACCGAACGGGCGTACTTCTCGCACTGCTCGACGTCGAAGTCGACGTACGGCAGCAGGTCGATCTTGTTGATGATCACGAGGTCCGCCGCGGCGAACATGTACGGGTACTTGAGGGGCTTGTCCGTTCCCTCGGTGACCGAGATGATCACGGCCCGGCTCCGTTCGCCGAGGTCGAAGAGGGCGGGGCAGACCAGGTTGCCGACGTTCTCCACCAGGACCAGCGAGCCCGCCCCGGGCTCCAGGGTGGCCAGCGCGCCCCGCACCATCCCGGCGTCGAGGTGGCAGCCGGCACCGGTGTTGATCTGGACGACCGTGCCGCCCGCCCGCCGGATCCGCTCGGCGTCGAGCGCGGTCTCCTGGTCCCCCTCGACGACCGCGACCGGCCGGCGTCCGGCGAAGTTCCTGACGGTGCGTTCGAGGAGGGTGGTCTTGCCGGCCCCGGGCGAGCTCATCATGTTCACCGCGACGATGCCCCGCTCGGCGAGCCAGGCGCGGTTGTGTGCGGCCAGGCCGTCGTTCTTGACGAGGACCTTCTGTTCGAGGGTGATGGTCTCACCGGCCGCGCCGGCCCCGCCCGGGTGAACCCGGTCATGGCCGTGCGGGTGTGCGTGCGGTACGGAGATCCTCGTCCCGCCGCCGCCCGCACCGCTTCCGCCGACGCAACCGCACGTACCGCACATAGGGTCAGCCCACTCTCATCGAGACGATCTGCAGCTCCCGCCCCGAGGTGATGTCCACGTCGGCGCTGCCGCACGGACAAAGCAATACAAGATCGGTCAGTGTGAAGTCCTGCTCACACGCCCGGCAGTGCGCCGTTCCGGGGGGCTGGTCGATCTCCAGGAGCGCGCCCTCCGCGACCGTGCCCGCGGTGGTCAGATCGAAGCAGAACCGCATCGCGTCGGGCACCACGGCGGTCAGCGCTCCCACCCGGATCCGTACGGTGTGTACGGGCCTGCCCGCGGCGCGCTCGCACACGGCGTCCACCACGCTCTGAGTGATTGACAATTCATGCATCAGTGGCCAGCTTTCCGTACTCCCCCCGTACTCACCCATTCGCCCCGGCCGAACCGCGATGAAAGACCGGCCGCCCGAAATAATCTCGTGTTGACAGAACGAGCGGGCGGATTCTAGATGGTAGCAAGGTGAGTGTCGCCACCTCACCGGTATAGGGCGGTCCCATCCCGGAAGGCGGCGTGCTATGCCGACAGAAGCAGCGGTAAAAGCGGAGAACACCCTCATCCACGTGCTGTGGATCAACGCGGGGCTGAGTTGTGACGGGGATTCCGTCGCGCTCACCGCGGCCACCCAGCCCAGCATCGAGGAAATCGCCCTCGGCGCACTGCCCGGTCTGCCGCAGATCTCCGTGCACTGGCCGCTCATCGATTTCGAGTGCGGCCCCACCGGGGGCGCCGACGATTTCCTGGAGTGGTTCTTCAAGGCGGACCGGGGCGAACTGGAGCCCTTCGTCCTGGTGGTCGAGGGGTCCATCCCCAACGAGAGGCTGAAGGAGGAGGGGTACTGGGCGGCCTTCGGCAACGACCCGGCGACCGGGCAGCCGATGACGACCAGTGAATGGCTCGACCGGCTCGCCCCCAAGGCCACGGCGGTCGTCGCGGTCGGCACGTGCGCCACGTACGGCGGCATCCACGCCATGGCGGGCAACCCGACCGGCGCCATGGGCGTGCCGGACTATCTGGGCTGGGAGTGGAAGTCGAAGGCGGGCATCCCGATCGTGTGCGTCCCCGGTTGCCCCATTCAGCCGGACAACCTCTCGGAGACGCTCACCTATCTGCTCTACATGGCCACCGACCAGGCCCCGATGATCCCCCTCGACGAATCGCTCCGTCCGACCTGGCTGTTCGGCCGGACGGTGCACGAGGGGTGCGACCGCGCCGGCTACTACGAGCAGAACGAGTTCGCGACGGAGTACGGACAGCCCGAGTGCATCGTCAAACTGGGCTGCTGGGGTCCGGCCGTGAAGTGCAATGTGCCCAAGCGCGGCTGGATGAACGGAATCGGCGGCTGCCCCAATGTCGGCGGGATCTGCATCGGCTGCACCATGCCGGGATTCCCCGACAAATTCATGCCGTTCATGGACGAGCCGCCGGGCGCGAAGCTCTCCAGGAATTCCGTGGGGCTCTACGGCTCGACGATGCGGCGGCTCCGGCAGATCACCACGCACACCCTCGACCACGAACCCAAGTGGCGTAAACGCGGGCAGCAGCTCACCACCGGCGCCACCCGCACCTGGTAACGCACCGAAACGGAAAAAGAGGCGGCCTCATGACGACGACGAGTCAGGGTAAAGGCGATCTGGTGGAGATGGCGTGGGATCCCATCACCCGTATCGTCGGAAGTCTGGGCATCTACACGAAGATCGACTTCAAGCAGAGGACCGTCGCCGAGTGCCACAGCACCAGCTCGATCTTCCGCGGCTACTCGGTCTTCATGAAGGGCAAGGACCCGCGCGACGCCCACTTCATCACCAGCCGGATCTGCGGAATCTGCGGCGACAACCACGCCACCTGTTCCTGTTACGCGCAGAACATGGCGTACGGCGTGAAGCCGCCGCACCTCGGTGAGTGGATCGTGAATCTCGGCGAGGCCGCCGAGTACATGTTCGACCACAACATCTTCCAGGAGAACCTGGTAGGGGTCGACTACTGCGAGAAGATGGTCTCCGAGACCAATCCCGGTGTGCTCGAACAGGCCCATCGCACCCCGGCGCCGCACGCCGACGCCCACGGGTACCGGACCATCGGCGACATCATGCGCGCGCTGAACCCCTTCTCCGGCGAGTTCTACCGGGAGGCCCTCCAGGTCAGCCGGATGACCCGGGAGATGTTCTGCCTGATGGAAGGGCGCCACGTACACCCCTCCACGCTCTACCCGGGCGGCGTGGGCACGGTGGCGACCATTCAGCTCATGACGGACTACATCACCCGTCTCCAGCGCTACGTCGAGTTCATGAAGAAGGTCGTCCCCCTCCACGACGACCTCTTCGACTTCTTCTACGAGGCGCTGCCCGGCTACGAGCAGGTCGGCAACCGCCGCATCCTGCTGGGCTGCTGGGGCTCCTTCCAGGACCCGGAGCACTGCAACTTCGCGTACCGGGACATGACCGAGTGGGGCCGCAAGATGTACGTGACCCCCGGCATCGTGGTGGACGGCAAGTTGGTCACCACCGACCTGGTGGAGATCAACCTGGGCATCCGCATCCTGCTCGGCTCGTCGTACTACAACGACTGGGAGGAGCAGGAGATGTTCGTGACCCACGACCCGCTCGGCAACCCGGTCGACCGACGGCACCCGTGGAACCAGCACACCAACCCGCAGCCGCAGAAGCGCGACCTGGGCGACAAGTACAGCTGGGTCATGTCGCCGCGCTGGTTCGACGGCACGGAGTACCTGGCGCTCGACACCGGCGGCGGTCCGCTCGCCCGGCTGTGGACCACCGCACTGGCGGGACTGGTCGACATCGGGTATATCAAGGCCACCGGCAGCAGCGTGCGGATCAGCCTCCCGAAGACCGCCACCAAGGGCCCGGTCGAGTTCGAGTGGCACGTGCCGCGCTGGAGCAACACCATCGAGCGCAACCGGGCCCGCACCTACTTCCAGGCGTACGCCGCGGCCTGCGCGCTGCACTTCGCGGAGAAGGCGCTCGTGGAGATCCGGGCCGGCCGCACCAAGACGTGGGAGAAGTTCGAGGTGCCGGAGGAGGGCATCGGCTGCGGCTTCACCGAGGCGGTGCGCGGGGTGCTCTCGCACCACATGGTGATCCGGGACGGCAAGATCGCCAACTACCACCCGTACCCGCCCACCCCGTGGAACGCGAGCCCCCGTGACTCCTACGGGACACCGGGTCCCTACGAGGACGCGGTGCAGGGCCAGCCGATCTTCGAGGAGAACGACCGGGAGAACTTCAAGGGCATCGACATCATGCGGACCGTGCGCAGCTTCGACCCCTGTCTGCCGTGCGGCGTCCACATGTACCTCGGTGGCGGCAAGAAACTGGAACTGCTCCACTCGCCCACCCAGTCCGCGGGCAGTGAGTGACATGACGGAGCGGCAGACACACGTTCCCCCGGCGTCCGAGGAGTGGCGGACGACCGGGGAACGCATCGAGGCACTGATCACGGCCGGCGCGGCGGGCGGCCCGGCGGCGCGCGAGCGCGGCGAGGAACTGGTCCGGCTGGTCACCGACTTCTACGGGGCCGGTCTGGAGCGGCTGCTCGACCTCGTCCACGAGCACGGCGCTCTGGACGACACGGTCCTGGCCGCCCTCGCCGGGGACGACCTGGTGGCGAGCGTGCTGCTGGTGCACGGACTGCACCCGTACAGCGTGTCGGCCCGGGTCGAGAACGCGCTGGAGAGCGTACGGCCGTACCTCGGCTCGCACGGCGGTGACGTGGAGCTGCTCGGTGTCACGGAGGACGGGACCGTACGGCTGCGGCTGCTGGGCAGTTGCGACGGGTGCCCGTCCTCCTCCGCCACGCTGGCGCTCGCCGTGCGGGGCGCGGTGGAGGCGGCGGCCCCGGAGGTCGGCGCGATCGAGGTGGAGGAGTCGGCCGGGACGGCGGAGGCACCGGGCCCGCTGGTGCCGGTGGACTCGCTGTTCGCACGGGTCCGCGAAGCCGGTACGGACGACGTGGACGATACGGAGGACAGGGCCGACGCGGACGACGCGGCCGGTACGGACGCCGGTGACGGTGCCGGCGGCGCGGGGGCGAGCTGGCAGCAGGTGCCGGAGCTGGGCGCCCTGGAGTCCGGCGGTGTCGAGCGCCTGAACACCGGCGGGTTCCCCGTGGTCGCCTGCCGGATCGGCCCCGACCTGTTCGCCTTCCGGGACCGGTGCGCCCGGTGCGAGCGCCCGATGAAGGGCGCGACGCTGGCCCGGCGGCTGGGCGGCGGCGCGGACGACGGGGTGCTGCGCTGCTCCGCCTGCCGCGCGCACTACGACGTACGCCGCGCGGGCGCCTGTCTCGACCCGGACGCGGACGGCGCGCATCTGGCCCCCCTGCCCGTGCTGGCGGACGGGACCTCGGTCCTGGTCGCCGTGCCTGCCGCGCCCGCGGTGGCGCCGTGAGCGCGCCCGCCGGGCCCGCCCGGTCCCCGGTCGCCGCACTGCTGCGGGTCACCCGCAACCGTCCGGAGCCGGTGACCGGCGAGCGCTGCGACATGTGCGCCGCCCCGGCCGCCACCGAGCACCAGCATGTGGTGAACCTGGAGAGCCGGCGCCTGATGTGCTGCTGCCGGGCCTGCTACCTGCTCTTCACCGACGACGGGGCGCAGCTGCGCTACCGCGCGGTGCCCGACCGGTATCTCCGCTTCGACCGGCTCCCGCTCGACGGGCGGGCCTGGGACGCGCTGGGGATCCCGGTGGGTCTCGCCTTCCTCTTCCGCAACTCCGCGCAGGACCGCACCGTCGCGTTCTACCCCGGCCCGGCCGGGGCGACCGAGTCCGAACTGCCGCTCGACGCCTGGGCCGGCCTCGTGGCGGCCGCCCCCGAACTGGCGGTCGTACGCCCCGATGTCGAGGCGCTGCTCGTACGCCGTACGGAGGCACCCGGGCGCGGCGGCGAGAAGGGGGACGGGGACGGGCCGGGGGCCTCGTGCCACGTGGTGCCGATCGACGCCTGCTACGAACTGGTCGGCCGGCTGCGCACCCTGTGGCGCGGCTTCGACGGCGGCCAGGAGGCACATGCCGCGATGGACGCGTTCTTCGAGCGGGTCAGGGCGCGCAGCAGACCCGCGCGCGCGGAGCCGGCCACGGAGCGGACCGCGGTGGCGGCGACGGCGGGGACGGCGGCCGGGGAGGGATCCTCGTGAGCCTGCCGACCGCGCCCGGCCTGGAGTTCTCCGTACGGGACATCGTCGCGGAGCCGTTCAGCGCGGCACCGCAGCTCACCGCGCGGCTGCGGATCGAGGACGGCTCGGGCGAGCCGGTCCACGCGATCGTGCTGCGCTGCCAGGTCCGGATCGAACCGCAGCGCCGCCCCTACGACCAGGCCGAACAGGACGGGCTGCGGGGCCTGTTCGGGGAGCGGGAGCGGTGGTCCGACACCCTGCGGCCGTTCCTGTGGATGCAGTGCGACACGACGGTGCAGGGGTTCACCGGCTCCACCGAGGTCGACCTCGCGCTGCCGTGCACCTACGACTTCGACGTGGTCGGCTCGCGCTATCTGCACGCGCTCGGGGAGGACGGGACGGTGCCGGTCAGCCTGCTGTTCTCGGGCACCGTCTTCGCCCGGGGCGCGGGCCGGACGGGGCTCGGGGTGCGGCAGGTGCCCTGGGACCGCGAGGCACGGTACGAGCTGCCGGTCGCCGTGTGGCGGCGGCTGATCGCGTGTCACTTCCCCCACTCGGGGTGGATCAGGCTGGACCACGACGTGCTCGCCGCCTTCGCGGAGTTCCGTGAGCGGCGCGGGCTGATCAGTTGGGACGAGACGGTGCGTACGGTACTGGCGATCGCGGGAACGGGGGCTGGGGCTGGGGCGGACAGGGAACGGCACGCCGGTGCCGCCGTCGGCGCACTCGACGAGGTGGTCCGGTGACCAGGGCGGCCCCGGCGGACCTCGACCCCGTGCGCGCGGTCGCCGACGCGGTGCTCTACGAGGGCTACTTGCTCTACCCGTACCGCGCCAGCGCCCACAAGAACCGGTCGCGCTGGCAGTTCGGGGTCCTGGGGCCGCCCGCCGCGACCGCCGCGAGCTTCGCCGAGGAGCCGAGCATGGCGATGCAGTGCCTGCTCTCGGTGGAACCCGGCGCGCCGGCCCCCGCCGAGGTGACGGTCCGGCTGCGCTTCCTCCAGCACCAGGTGCGTGAGGTGCGGCGGCGGACCGGGGACGGCGGCGAACGCGCCGTCCCGGAACTCGTCGTCGACGGGGTGGCGGTGCTGAGCTGGGACGAGGCGGTCGAGCGGGAGGTCGACCTCGGGCCGGTCCCGTTGACCGGGCCGACCGACCAGCTCTGCGCGGTCGCCGGGGGCGAGGAGACCGAGCCGCTGACGGACGCGACCGGGGTGCCGGTGGGCAGCATCGGCCGCCGCCGCGAGCCGCTGGTGGCCCGGGTCCGTACCCACGCGGAGCGGGACGGCGGATACGTGCGGCTGACGGTCTCCGTGGCGAACGAGCACGCCGGGACCGTCGCGGACAAGGACGCCGCCGTCCGGGTCTCGCTGATCGGCACGCATCTGCTCCTGCGGGCCCGCGGCGCCCGCTTCGTCTCGCTGCGCGAGCCCCCGGACGGGGCGGCGCCCGCGGCGGCCCGCTGCGTGCAGCACCGGTGCTGGCCCGTGCTGGCCGGGGCGGAGGGCACCACGGACACGGTGCTCGGCGCGCCGATCATTCTCTACGACTACCCGGAGATCGCCGAGCAGAGCGCGGGCGCCCTGTTCGACTCGACCGAGATCGACGAGATCCTGACGCTCCGCGTGATGACGATGACGGACCGGGAGAAGGCGGAGGCGCGGGCCACCGATCCGCGCGCCCGGGAGATCATCGACCGCTGTGACGCGATGACGCCCGGCGACCTCCAGCGGCTGCACGGCCTGCTGCGCACCGGCGACGCGCGGAACGCCGCCCCCGCCTCCTTCGACACCGGCGGCGCCCCCTGGTGGGATCCGGCCGCGGACGCCGCCGTGTCGCCGGGGTCGGACGGCGTCGTGATCGACGGGGTCCGGGTGGCCAAGGGGAGCCTCGTACGGGTGTGTCCGGCGCGCCGCGCCGACGCGCAGGACCTGTTCTTCGACGGTCAGGTGGCACGGGTGACGGCCGTGCTCTCGGACGTGGACGGCGGGGTGCATGTCGCCCTCGTCCTCGTCGACGACCCGGCGGCCGACCTGCACGACTGGTACGGCCGCTACTTCTACTTCGCCCCCGACGAGCTGGAACCGCTGACCGCCGGCGATTCCGGCCTGCCCGCCCCCGATCCGCCACCGGCGGAATTCCGGAAGGAGAACCCCTCATGCGCTTCCTCGGACTGATGACCGCGGGTGCTGCCGCCGCCATGGCGGCGGTCGCCGTCGCCGTCGGCGTTCGCTCGCTCCCCGACCTCCGCAGGTACCTCCGAATGCGCTCCATGTGAGCCCGGGAGACGGGTCGCAGGAGTGCCGGGTACTCGTCGCGGGTGTCGGCAATCTCTTCCTCGGTGACGACGGTTTCGGCCCCGAGGTCGTACGGCGGCTGACCGTCGGCCCCGGGGAGCCGCTCCCCGGCGGCGTCCGCGTCGTCGACTACGGGATCCGGGGCATGCACCTCGCGTACGACCTGCTGGCCGGGTACGACGCGCTGGTGCTGGTGGACGCCTGTCCGGGGGACGGGCCCCCGGGGGAGCTGACCGTGCTGGAGGTCGGCCCGGGTGACCTCGGTTCGGGTGAATTCGACGCACACGGCATGAATCCGGTCGCGGTGCTGGCGAATCTGGATCAACTGGGCGGTACGCTCCCGCTGACTCACGTCGTGGGCTGCACCCCCGCCGGAGTCGACGAGGGCATCGGTCTCAGCGAGCCGGTCGCCGCGGCCGTCCCCCGGGCGGTCGCGGCGGTGCGGTCACTGGTCCGCCGGCTGACGGCGGCACCACCCGCGCCGTCGCCGGAGCCCTGCCCCGCTCTCCCGTCCGTGCCCGAACGGCCCCGGAGGTCCTGATCATGTGTCTCGGCATTCCCGGCCGCGTCGTGGAGAGCGTCGAGGGCTACGCGGGCCAGCTCGCCCTGGTCGATGTGGAGGGCGCCCGGCGCCGCGTCAACATCGGCATGCTCGACACGCCCCCGTCCACCGGGGACTGGGTCCTGCTGCACATGGGGTTCGCCCTGGAGATCATCGACGAGGCGAAGGCGGCGCACGCGCTGTCGGGGCTGGAGCTGATGGGCGCCGGCCCTCGTGAGCGGCGGGATCCGGAGCCCCGGCAGCCCCGGGTCCGCAGCCGGTTCGAGGTGCGCGGGGTCGTCCAGGGCGTGGGCTTCCGCCCCTTCGTGTACGTCACCGCCGCGGAGCTGTCCCTCGTCGGCTCGGTGTCCAACACCGGCACCGGGGTGGTCGCCGAGGTGGAGGGGGACCCGGGGTCGGTGGCGGAGTTCGGCCGCCGGCTCCGGGACCGGCCGCCCCCGCTCGCGGTCGTGGAGTCGGTGACGGAGACGGACCTGCCGCTCGCGGGCGGCGCCGAGTTCACCATCGAGGACTCCAGCACGGCCGACCGGGCCCGCACCCTGGTCTCCCCCGACATCGCGGTCTGCGCGGACTGCCTGGCCGAACTGCGCGACCCGGGGAACCGCCGCCACCGCCACCCCTTCATCACCTGCACCCACTGCGGGCCGCGGTTCACCATCGTCACCGGCCTGCCCTACGACCGGGCGGCGACGACCATGGCGGCGTTCGCGATGTGCGAGGAGTGCCGCACGGAGTACGGCGACCCGCGCGACCGCCGCTTCCACGCCCAGCCGATCGCCTGCCATGCCTGCGGCCCACGTCTCGAACTGGTCGGCCGGGACGGCGGGACCCCGCTCCACGGCGAGCAGGCGCTGCGCGCCGGGCGCCGGCTGCTCGCCGGGGGCGGGATCGTCGCGGTCAAGGGGCTGGGCGGCTACCACCTCGCGTGCGACGCCCGTGACGAGGCGGCGGTCGCGCGGCTGCGCCACCGTAAACAGCGGGGAGGCAAACCCTTCGCCGTCATGGTCAGGGACCTCGGTGTCGCCGGGGAACTGGTCACCCTGACCGAGGGCGGGGAGGCGCTGCTCAGCGGCGCGCGGAAGCCGATCGTGCTGCTCCCCCGCCGGGCGTCGCCCGGCCCCGCCGGGGGCGTCGCGCGGGCCGTGGCGCCGGGCAGCCCGGATCTCGGCCTGATGCTCCCGTACACCCCTCTGCACGTGCTGCTGTTCGGCCTCGACGGCGACGAACCCGGCCCCGACGCACTCGTGATGACCTCCGGGAACCGTTCCGGCGAGCGGATCGTCACCGATGACGCGAGGGCGCTGGCCGAACTCGCCCCGCTGGCCGACGCCTGGCTGCGGCACGACCGGGCGATCCAGGTGCCGTGCGACGACTCGGTCAGCCGGTTCGTCGCCGGCGCCGAGCTGCCCCTGCGCCGGTCGCGCGGGTACGCGCCGCTCCCCCTCGCCCTGCCCTTCGAGGTCCCGCCGCTGCTCGCGGCGGGCGCCGACCTGAAAAACACCTGCGCGCTGGGCGAGGGCGGCTATGCCTGGGTCAGCCAGCACGTCGGGGACCTGGACGACCTCGCCACGGTGCAGGCGCTGACCCGCACGGCGGACCAGCTGGCGTTGCTCACCGGTGTCGAGCCGGAACAGCTCGTGGCCGACCGCCACCCCGGCTACCGCTCCGGCGCCTGGGCCCGGGCGCACGCCAGGGGCCGGGCCGTACGCACCGTGCAGCACCACCACGCGCACATCGCGTCCGTGATGGGCGAGCACGGCCTCGGCGCCGGCGAGAGTGTCATCGGCTTCGCCTTCGACGGCACCGGCCACGGCTCGGACGGCGCGGTGTGGGGCGGTGAGGTGCTGATCGCCGGCTACAAGTCGTACCAGCGGGCCGCGCGGCTCGCGTATGTGCCGCTGGCCGGTGGCGACGCGAGCGTGCTGCGGCCCTACCGGATGGCGCTCGCGCATCTGCGGGCCGCCGGTGTCCACTGGGACAAGGAGCTGCCCTCGGTGGCGGCCTGTCCGGCCGCCGAACGGAGGGTGCTGGCCCACCAGTTCGCGACGAACTTCGGGTGTGTACCGACGTCGAGCATGGGCCGGCTCTTCGACGCGGTGGCATCGCTGGCGGGCGTACGGCACGAGGTGGCGTACGAGGCGGAGGCGGCGATCGAGCTGGAGGGGCTGGCCCGCGCGGCGCCGCCGGTGCCGCACGAGCCGCCGGGGAACGCCTATGCCTTCGCCGTCCGGCCGGGGCCCGGCCCCGGTGACCCGGTCGTGGCCGACCCCGCTCCGGTGATCCGCGCGGTGGTCTCGGACGTACGGGCGGGTGTGGCGAAGGAGTTGATCGCCGCGCGCTTCCACAGCTGCGTCGCCCGCCTCACCGCCGATCTCGCCGAGGGGTGCCGGCAGCGGACCGGGCTCGGGGTGGTGGCGCTGGGCGGCGGTGTCTTCCAGAACGCCGTCCTGTTGGAGGCCACCCAACGCACCCTGGAAGCAGCGGACTTCACCGTGCTCCGCCCCCGTCTGCTGCCGCCCAACGACGGCGGACTCGCCTTCGGTCAGCTGCTGATCGCGGCGTCCGGCGGCTGACACCGGCGCCCGAAACCCACCCGATGCCCCGCAGAGAAGGAAGGCACCATGTGTCTGGCAGTTCCGGGACGTGTCCTGCGCACCGCGGAGGTCGACGGCACCGTGATGGCGGAGGTCGACTTCGGCGGCGTACGCAAGGAGGTCTGCCTCCAGTACGTCCCCGACGCGGCGGTCGGTGAATATGTCGTCGTCCATGTCGGCTTCGCTATCCAGCGGCTCGACGAGACGTCGGCGCGGCAGACCCTGGCCAACTTCGAGCGGCTCGGGCTCCTGGAGGAGGAGTTCGGTGAGGGCTTCGAACTGGCCGCCGGAGCACGGAACTCGGTGGAAGGAACCGACCGGTGAAGTACCTGGACGAATTCAGCGACCCCCAGCTGGCGCGGCGGCTGCTCGACCAGATCCACGCGACCACCACGGGCCCGCTGGCGATGATGGAGGTCTGCGGCGGCCAGACCCACTCGATCATCCGGCACGGCATCGACCAACTGCTGCCCGATCACATCGAGATGATCCATGGTCCCGGCTGTCCGGTCTGTGTGACCCCGCTGGAGGTCATCGACCGGGCGCTCGCGATCGCCGCCCGGCCCGAGGTGATCTTCTGCTCCTTCGGCGACATGCTGCGGGTGCCGGGCAGCGGCCAGGACCTGTTCTCCGTGAAGAGCGCGGGCGGTGACGTACGCGTCGTGTACTCACCGCTCGACGCGCTGAAACTGGCGCGCGAGAACCCCGACCGGGAGGTCGTCTTCTTCGGCATCGGCTTCGAGACGACGGCCCCCGCCAACGCCATGACCGTCCACCAGGCCCGCCGGCTGGGCGTGCGCAACTTCTCCCTGCTGGTCTCGCACGTCCTCGTGCCGCCCGCGATCGCCGCCATCATGCAGTCCCCCACCTGCCGGGTGCAGGCGTTCCTGGCCGCCGGGCACGTGTGCAGTGTGATGGGGACATCGGAATATCCGGCGCTGGCGGAGAAGTACCGGGTCCCCATCGTCGTCACCGGATTCGAGCCGCTCGACATCCTGGAGGGCGTCCGCAGGACGGTCCGCCAGATCGCGGAGGGCCGGCACGAGGTGGAGAACGCCTATCCCCGTGCCGTGCGCGCCGAGGGGAACCTGCCCGCCATGGAGATGCTGCGGGATGTCTTCGAGGTCACCGACCGGACCTGGCGCGGCATCGGGACGATCCCCGCCAGTGGCTGGCGACTCGCCGAGAAGTACCGGGAGTTCGACGCGGAGACGCGGTTCGACGTGGCGGCCATCCGTACGGCGGAGTCCGCGCTGTGCCGGTCGGGCGAGGTGCTCCAGGGGCTGATCAAGCCGCACGAGTGCCCGGCGTTCGGCAGGGAGTGCACTCCGAGAAATCCACTGGGCGCGACGATGGTGTCCTCCGAGGGCGCCTGCGCCGCGTACTACACGTACCGCCGACTGGAACTGGTCGATGCGAAGTGACTGAGACGACACGTCAGGTACCCGCCCCCGCCGCCGAGGCCGCGGGGCCGGACTTCGAGAGCTGGGTCTGCCCGGTCCCCCTGCGGGAGACACCGACGGTCGTGATGGGGCACGGCGGTGGCGGGGCGATGTCGGCCGAGCTGGTCGAGCACCTGTTCCTCCCGGCGTACGGTCCGGCGGCGGCGTCGGAGCTGGGCGACTCCGCCGTGCTCACCGTCGGGGACGGGACGCGGCTCGCCTTCTCCACCGACTCGTTCGTGGTGCGGCCGATGTTCTTCCCCGGCGGCTCCATCGGCGACCTCGCGGTGAACGGAACCGTCAACGACCTGGCGATGTCGGGCGCCGTACCGCTCTTCCTGTCCAGCGCGTTCATCCTCCAGGAGGGGACGGCGCTCGCCGATGTCGGCCGGATCGCCCGGGACATGGGCGAGGCGGCGCGGGCGGCGGGTGTCCGGCTGGTCACCGGCGACACCAAGGTCGTCGACAGCGGCAGCGGGGACGGCGTCTATGTCAACACCTCGGGGATCGGGGTGATCCCCGACGGCGTCGACATCGGCCCGGGCCGCGCCGCGCCCGGGGACGCCGTGCTGATCAGCGGCGACATCGGGGTCCACGGCGTGGCGGTGATGAGCTGCCGGGAGGGTCTGGAGTTCGGCACCGCCGTCGAGAGCGACACCGCGGCCCTGCACGGCCTGGTGGCCGCGATGATCGCCACGGGCGCGGAGGTGCACGTACTGCGCGACCCCACCCGCGGGGGCGTCGCGGCCTCGCTCAACGAGATCGCCACCGCCTCGGGGGTCGGCGTGGAACTGGTCGAGCGGGAGCTGCCCGTACCCGACCCGGTGCGGGACGCGTGCAGCATGCTGGGGCTCGACCCGCTCCAGGTGGCGAACGAGGGCAAGCTGCTCGCGATCGTCCCGGCCGGCGCAGCCGACCGGGTCCTCGCGGCCCTGACGGCGCATCCGCTGGGCCGTGGGGCGTGCCGGATCGGTACATGTGTGCCCGACCATCCGGGGATGGTGGTGGCCAGGACGGGGCTCGGCGGCTCACGGGTGATCGGGCTGCCGATCGGTGAACAGCTGCCGAGGATCTGCTGAATGAGTGAGCGGGGCGCGCTGCTCTTCGCCCGGTACGCCTATCCGCCGAACGAGCTGGGCTACTGCGGCCCCGCGGACGCCGGGACCCTGCTCCGTACCGAGGAGACGGCGGGCATCGAGCGTCATGCCCGCCGCTTCGAGGGCGCCTGGTGCTATCTCGAACTGCTCGCCGAGACGGCCGGTCTCGCCGACCCGCTCGACGAGCGGGTGGTCGAGGCGTACTGGATCGGCAACGAGCTGCTGGACCGGACCGCCCCGGCGGTCCTGCTGGCGCGGCTGCGGGACCGTTTCGACGGCCAGTGGGGCGGCACGTGGCGTGACGCGGCCGACCGCGCCCTCGCCCACCACACCTTCCAGGTCTTCGACGTGTACCCGTGGGCCGGCCTGTTGCGCGGGCCGGCCCGGCCGACCGCGCTCTCCGTCCTCGACCGGTGCCGTATCCGTACGGGCGTGGTGCACTCGGTACGCGGCGAGTCGGCCACGGTGGAGTCCCGCCCGCTGCGTTGGACGGGCACCGGGCTGGCCCCGGGACCGCCCCGCCGGGAGTCCGTCCGCTGGTCGACGGGCGGACGGTCCCTCATCGCGGGGCTCGCCCCGGGCGATGTGGTGGCGCTGCACTGGGACTGGGTGTGCGACGTCCTCACACCGGCGCAGACGGCGCGCGTCGAGTCGACGGAGGCCCGCCAGTTGACGGCACTGGGGCTGTCTCCCGGCCGGTGATATCCCGGCCGGCCCCAGTGCCCTCACGGGAGTTCAGGCGTTGCCGACGAGCGGCCACTGGAAGGCCCGCACGAGGCAGTCGCCCGGGTCGATCCACAGCAGACTGTTGCCCTCCACCTGGATGTCGAAGCGCGTCTCCAGCTCCGCCCAGATGCTCTGTCCCAAGAAGGGGGAGCTGAAGGTGAGCGACGGCATGGGCTGGAACCCGGGGAGGTTGACCGTGTGCATACGGCTTCCTCCCAGTCCTCCGCTTTCGAGGAATATCAGGTTCTGTGCCTCCACACGTTCACCGAGAATGTGGCGGTTGTCGACTCCGGGCGGCGCGAAGACGAACTGGAAGAGGGTCTGCCTCCTGATCATCCAGCACTTCGACCACCGGTCCCCCGAGAAGAGATCAGCAGGCCCCACCCAGCCGAGGAGACCGCCGAAGAGTTCCATGTGCGGGTCCGACCGCCACCGCCCTGTGGAGGTGGCCGGGATCCTGTTGCTCTGAAGCTCGTAACGGAATCTCGCCCCGAAATTACGGAAGCTCAACGAGCCGCTGTTGTAGGTGATCTTTCCGGTGAAGTGCAGGCCGTCGGCGAGGAACCGCCCGTTGAAGGGCTGGGTCCAGGAAGCCTGCGCGTTCGCGAACCAGAAGTTCGGGTCCGCCGCCCTCGGGACGGGCTGTTCCAGGTCGAGGGGGCGCAGGTGCCGGTCGATCCTGGCATGTCCTTCGGCCGCCTCTTCGAGTTTCTGCACTTGGCGTGCCCTGTGTTCCGACGCCCGTGCCCGGTAGTCGTCCAGATCGACACCGGACGCTCGCGCGACGGACCGGAACAGGTCCGCGCTGTGTGTCCTTGCTTCTTCGTCGGGCTGTGCGGCCTTTGCCAGTTCCATCTGCTGGTGCAGGGTGTCCAGATCTTCCTGATGGCTGAAGTCCAGCTCTTTGATGACCTCTTCAGGCATCGTGTGTTTCGGGTTGACGATGGTGGCGCCATTCATGGCGACCTCCTCGGCATAGGCTGTATGCGGTCCCCCGCTCCCCCGGTTCACCCGTGCGCAGCCTTGGAGTCGCCCGTCACAACTGATGTACCGGCCGCGCGCTTTGGGTGCGATATACACCATTCAGGGCGGCTTCATCACCAGCCTACTCGCTTCCCCGGAATGTGCTACGCCGACGGACGGGTACCCGGACGGCTCCCGTCCGGTGCGTGTCCGGAAGCGGAATGAGCCCCGTACGTACACGGTGGGAGTATGCGTGCGAGCCGATACGGAGGCGCCATGGAGACCGGAGAGGCGAGAGAGGCGAGAGAGGCCGGCGAGCCGGAGGACGCGGAGGCCGGGCCCGGGCTGCGCTGTCTGGTGACGGGGGCGACGGGGTACATCGGGGGGCGGCTCGTCCCCGAGCTGCTGGCGGCGGGGCACTCGGTGCGCTGTCTGGCCCGTACCCCGGGGAAGCTCCGGGACCATCCGTGGGCGGATCAGGTGGAGACCGTCAAGGGGGACGTCACCGACGCGGACTCGGTCGGCGCGGCGATGGAGGGGATCGATGTCGCCTACTACCTGGTCCACGGGCTGGCGGGCGGGCCGGACTTCGAGAGGACCGACCGGGCGGCGGCCCGGATCTTCGGCGAGCGGGCCCGCGCCGCGGGCGTCCGGCGCATCGTCTATCTGGGCGGTCTGACCCCGGACGACGTCCCCGTGGAACAGCTCTCGCCGCATCTGCGGTCCCGCGCGGAGGTGGGCGCGATCCTCCTCGGCTCGGGCGTACCGACGGCCGCGCTGCGCGCGGCGGTCATCATCGGTTCCGGCTCGGCCTCCTTCGAGATGCTGCGCTATCTCACCGAGCGGCTTCCGGTGATGGTGACGCCGAGCTGGGTGTCGACCAGGATCCAGCCGATCGCCGTCCGCGACGTGCTGCGCTGTCTGGTGGTCAGCGCGCGGATGCCCGAGGACGTGAACCGCACCTTCGACATCGGCGGCCCGGACATCATCACCTACCGCGAGATGATGCAGCGGTACGCGCGGGTCGCCGGGCTCCCGCGCCGGCTGATCGTGCCGGTCCCGGTGCTGACACCCCGGCTGTCGAGTCACTGGATCGGCCTCGTCACCCCCGTTCCGCGGTCGATCGCCCGGCCGCTCGCGGAGTCGCTGCGGTACGAGGTCGTCTGCCGGGAGCACGACATCACGCGGTACGTCCCCGAACTGCCGGGCCGGCCCTTCACCTTCGACCAGGCGCTCGCACTGGCCCTGCGGCGGGTGCGCGAGGCGCGGGTCACCACGCGGTGGTCGTCGGCGTCGGTGCCCGGCGTGCCCAGCGATCCGCTGCCGACCGACCCCGACTGGGCCGGCGGCAGTCTCTACACCGATGTACGGGAACGGGACGTGGCCGCCTCCCCGGGGGCCCTGTGGCGGGTCGTCGAGGGCATAGGCGGTGATCACGGCTGGTACTCGTTCCCCCTCGCCTGGGCCGTCCGGGGGTGGCTGGACCGGCTGATCGGCGGGGTGGGGCTGCGCCGGGGCCGCCGCGACGCCGAGCGGCTGCGCGTCGGGGACTCGCTGGACTTCTGGCGGGTCGAGGAGATCGAACCCGGGCGGCTGCTGAGGCTCCGCGCCGAGATGCGGCTGCCGGGGCTGGCGTGGCTGGAGATGTACGCGCAGGAGCGGGAGGGAGGCGGCTCCCACTACCGTCAGCGGGCCGTGTTCCACCCGCGCGGGCTGCTGGGCCACGCCTACTGGTGGGCGGTCTCCCCGTTCCACGCGGTGGTCTTCGGCGGGATGGCCCGCAACATCGCCCGCGCGGCGGACCAGGAGGCGGAACCCGCCCGTGCCGTGTCCGTGACGTCCCGCTGACCGTTGTACCGGCACACGTCCCGCGGACCGCTATGCCGGCCCGTCGCGCGTGGGCAGAAGGCGGGCAGAAGGAGCCCGTGTCCGTCCGGCCCCTGGGAAGCCCCTGGAACAGGAGCAGCATGATGAGTGTCGCCGTCGTCCTCTTCACGTCCGATCTGCGGCTGCGTGACAACCCGTCGCTGCGCGCGGCCCTCGCGGCGGCCGACGAGGTGGTCCCGCTCTTCGTACGGGACAAGGGCGTCGAGGACGCGGGCTTCGCCGCGCCCAACCGCCGGGCGTTCCTCCACGACTGCCTCCGGGATCTGGACGCGGGTCTCCGGGAGCGCGGCGGCCGGCTGGTGATCAGGTCGGGCGAGGTGGCCGAGGAGGTCTGCCGGGTCGCCGCCGCGACGGGGGCGCGGGACGTGTATCTCGCCGGGGGTGTGACCGGTTACGCGATGCGTCGCGAGGCGCGGCTGCGCGCGGCCCTGGAGTCCCAGGGGCGCGCGCTCCATGTGCACGACGCCGTGGTGACCGCGGTGGCGCCGGGCGCGGTGACACCGACGGGTTCGCGGGCGGATCACTTCGCGGTGTTCACCCCGTACTTCCGGCGGTGGTCCACGGAGCGGATCCGGGACACCCTCGACGCGCCGCGCTCCGTGCCCGTACCGCGGGAGGCGGGATCGGACGCGCTGCCGTCCCGGGCCGAGGTCAGCGGTGTCTCGGAAGGGCTCGCCGAGGGCGGCGAGCGGGCGGCGCGGCGGTGTCTCACGGCCTGGCGCCGCACGGGGCTCGCCTCGTACGCGGACCTCCATGACGATCTGGCGGGCGACGCCACCTCGCGTCTCTCGCCCCATCTGCACTTCGGCACCCTCTCCTCCGCCGAGCTGATCCACCGGGCCAGGACGGCGGGCGGCCCGGGCGCGGAAGCCTTCGTACGGCAGCTCTGCTGGCGGGACTTCCACCATCAGGTCCTGGCGGCCCGTCCGGCGGCCGCCCACGCCGACTACCGCGCCCGGCACGACCGCTGGCGCACCGGTAAGGCGGCGGCCGGGGAGATCGAGGCGTGGAAGGCGGGACGTACGGGCTATCCGGTGGTCGACGCGGCGATGCGGCAGTTGCGGCACGAGGGCTGGATGCACAACCGGGGCCGGCTGCTCACCGCGAGCTTCCTCGTCAAGACGCTGTACGTGGACTGGCGGGTCGGCGCCCGCCATTTCCTGGACCTGCTGGTGGACGGCGACATCGCGAACAACCAGCTCAACTGGCAGTGGATGGCGGGGACCGGCACGGACAGCCGGCCCAACCGCGTGCTGAACCCGGTGGCCCAGGGGAAGCGGTACGACCCGGACGGCACCTATGTACGCCGCTGGGTGCCCGAGTTGCGGGACATCGAGGGCGGCGCGGTCCACGAGCCGTGGAAGCGGCGGGCGCGGGGGCCGGAACCGGCGCGGTCCGACTACCCGGAGCCCTTGGTGGAGCTGTCGGAGGGACTGGCCAGGTTCAGGCGGGCCCGCGGCCTGGACTGACCTCCGCCACCGGACCGGGGCCGCACCGGGCGGGGCCCAGGTCAGTGCGCGAAGAGGGTGCTGGCCAGGGCCACGTGGACGGCGGTGCCGCCGACGATGCTCAGCACGGCGTTGCGCCGCCACAGGTGCAGGCCGACCGTGACGGCCAGCGCCGCCGACGGGGCGAGGGCACGCGGCTCGGTCAGGGGGAGGTCGCGCAGGCAGTACACGAGCAGGATCACCATGATGCCGGCCGGCATACGGGTGCTGAGGTACCGCACGGTGCCACTGGCGCGCAGCGGGGCGAGCGCCGCGAAGGGCAGGGCGCGCAGGGCCCAGGTGACGGCGGCGGAGACGGCGACCGCGGCGATCAGGTACGGAGTGTCAGGCACGGCGGGCCCTCGTACGGGTGAGGAGGTGACGGGTCAGCAGGGCGGCGGTGAACAGGACGCAGGCCGCCGGCATCATCTGCCCGGGCAGGAGCAGACGGGCGGCGAGCGCGCTGAGCAGGGCCAGGACGGGGGTGGGCAGGTCGCCGCGGCGCTCGCGGATCGCGTCGAGGGCCAGCACGGCGAACAGGGCGGTGAGCGCGAAGTCCAGGCCGGTGACGCTCGTGGGGATGAGCGAGCCGAGCAGCCCGCCGGCGGTGGCGCCGGCGGCCCAGTACAGGTGCATGTACGCCTGGAGCCACAGGATGCGGCGGCCCGGCCAGGAGCGGGCCCGCTCGTTGGTGGTGAGCGCGTACGCCTCGTCGGTCAGGGCGAAGGTGCTGTAGGCCTTGGCGAGGCGCCCGTTCACGCGGTGCAGGGGGAAGGACAGCGTGTAGAACACGTGCCGGACGTTGACCAGGAACGCGGTCAGGGCGACCGTCCCCAGCGGTGCGACGGCGGCGGCCAGACCGACGAGCAGGAATTCGAACGAGCCGGCGTAGATGAGAGCCGCGAACGCGCTCGCCCACCACCAGGCCAGGCCGGACTGGGTGATGACGGCTCCGAAGGCGAGACCGAGCGGCACCATGGCCAGGCCCACGGTGGCGGAGTCCCGGAACGCGGCGAGCGCCGGGGGCGTCGGGCTCGGGGCGGGGTCCGGGACCGGGTCCGGGTGTCCGGCGGCGGGCCGGGACGGGTCGCCTACGACGGGTGGAGATATTCCCATACGGAAATATTATGACAGAGTAAGGCAAATATGGTTGCCAAAAATGACTCGGCAACTCGCCTTTGAGCAATTAAAGGTAGGCGGATCGCATTCTTGGTGGCTTTTTATTTCTGCCACCTCCGGACGGCCTCACCGGGCGGGCTCCGGACAAGGGACCGGGCCCCGTCAGACCGCGGGCCGCGCGCCGGCGATCCGCAGCGCGATGTCGCCGTACTGGTAGGCGACATCGTCGACGGAGAACTCGCCGTCCTCGCGGAACCAGCCGGCCACACCGATCCCCATGTCGAGGATCGAGTACGAGGCGATCCTGGCGGACCGCACCTCGAAGGCGCCCTCGTCGGCGCCCCGTTCGATCAGCTCGCGGAAGCGGCGCTCGTAGTCGCTGCGCCGGCCGAGCAGCCGCTCCTGCTCCGGCGGTTCCAGGCTGCCGATCTCCCGGTTGCCGACGAACGCCTCCAGGCGGTGCCGGGCGTGGTAGCGGACATGCGCCTCCACGGCGCGGCGCAGCGCCTCCCGTACGGAGTCGGCACCGGCCACGGCCGCGGTGTGGTCCGCGATCAGCCGCTCCATCGTGCCGGCCATGATCTCGGCCAGCAGCTCGTGCTTGGACGCCACGTGCTTGTAGAGGCTCGGGCCGCGCACGCCGACGGCGGCGCCGATCTCGATCATGGTGGTGGCCCGGTACCCCTGGGCGGCGAACAGCCGCAGGGCCGCCTGCCGGATCGCCGTCCGCCGGTCGGCCGGAGGCCCGTCGCCGGACCCCGCGGGCCGGTGCGGACGCTCGTAGGAGCCGTCCTGGATCGCCCTCACACAGACTCCCGGAGCTAAGAGTGGTTAGCCGGTTGCTTTCCCTGACAGCCCTGATTATAGACAGAGACCTTGACACCTCGCCCCTCTTGGATCTGAGATGGCTAATGGTCAGTAGCCGAGTGTCGCGGAACGAGTGTCCCAGCATCAGAAGGAGACCCCATGCGCAATCGTCTGTCCGGACAGGTCGCCCTGGTCACCGGTGCGACCGGCGGCATCGGGGACGCCGTGGTGCGCCGGCTGGCCGCCGAGGGAGCCGCGGTGGTGGTGACCGACGTGGACGCCTCCCGCTGCGAGGAGTTGGCGGAGGAGCTGACGTCCGGCGGCGCGAGCGCGCTCGGTCTCGCGCTGGACGTCAGCGACGAGGAGGCGTGGCACGGCACGGTCGAGCGGGTGGTCGCCGAGCTGGGCGGCCTGACGACGCTCGTCAACAACGCGGGCATCGCGGCGATGCGGACCGTGGAGAGCGAGACCCAGGAGTCCTGGGACAAGGTCATCGCCGTCACCCAGACGGGCGTCTGGCTCGGCATGAAGCACGGCGGGCCCGCGATCGAACGGTCCGGCGGCGGCTCGGTCGTCAATGTCGCGTCGATCTTCGGTACGGTCGGCGGCTTCGGCAGTCAGTTCTCGTACCACGCCGCGAAGGGCGCCGTACGGCTGATGACCAAGAACGCCGCGCTGCACTGGGGCACCCGGGGTGTCCGGGTCAACTCGCTCCACCCCGGCTTCATCGAGACGCCCCGCTCGCGCGAACTGTGGCGGGGCACGCCCCGGCACGCCGCGATGGTCGAGGGCACACCGCTGGGGCGGCTCGGCACCCCCGACGAGGTCGCGGGGGCCGTGGCGTTCCTCGCCTCGCCGGACGCGAGCTTCGTCACCGGCTCGGAGCTGTACGTGGACGGGGGATGGACGGCGCGCTGACCCCGGCGGGCGCGGCGTGCCCGGCGGGCGCGGTGCCCCGGGCGGGCGCGGTGCCCCGGGCGGCGTGCCGGGTCACCGTACGCGTGTGTACCGGTCGACCCCGTCGGCGTGTGCCACCGTGGCCCGGCCGCGCAGCACGAGAACGTCCAGATGCGCCGCCGTCTCGTTGACCGCGAGCATCTGGTTGAAGGCGCTCAGCTCGGCGAACGGCAGCTGCCGGCGCGTCCAGCCGAGCCGGCGCGCCACCGCGTGGGCGTCGAGGGTTCCGGCGTCGAGCGCCGTCAGGCTCTTGGCCAGCCGGTCGTCGTGGTGGGTGAGCAGTTCGGCGACCCGGACATGGGTGCTGTCCGAGACCGGCCCGTGGGCGGGCAGCAGCCGGGTGTCCGCGTACCGGGTCATCAGCCGCAGCGAGTCGAGGTAGTCGGCGAGCGGCCGGCCGCCCGGTTCGGCCAGTTCGAACCCGATGGACGGGGTGATGTGCGGCAGGACATGGTCCCCCGCGAACAGCAGCCCCCGCCGCTCGTCCAGGTAGACCACATGTCCCTTGGTGTGTCCGGGTGTGGGGACGACGCGCAGCTCACGGCCGCCGAGCCGGAGGGTCCCCGTACCGAGCCAGCGGTCCGGGAGTTCCCATACGCTCGGGTCGTAGCCGCCGTGGTCCATCGCCCCCACCAGATCGGCCAGTTCGGCCGCCCCGGCCCGGCGCAGCGTCGCCAGGGAACCCTCGGGCCGGTCACTGCGCAGCCGGCCGAGCATCTCCAGGCCGGGCCGTTCGCCCGCGCCCAGGTAGACGCGCGAGCCGAGCAGCCGGCGCAGTTCCACCGCGTGGGTGTAGTGGTCGCGGTGGACGTGGGTGACGAGGATGTGGCTGATGTCTCCGAGGTCATGGCCGATGGCCGCCATGGCCTGTTCCAGTGCCTTGCGCGCCTCGGGGATCGCCCAGCCTCCGTCGATCATGACGATGCCGCCGTCGTCCCCCGGGTCCTCCAGCAGGTAGACGTTGACGGCGTGCAGCCCGTCGTTGGGCAGCGGCAGGGGCACCCGGTGCACCCCGGGCTGTACGGTCTGGACGCCTGCCCGGGCCCAGGGCCCCTGGTCGAACCGCTCCGTCATGTCTCTCCTCACTCCGTGGCGCCGCGGGTGTCGGTGGGGGCGGCACGCAGCCTCCGGACGAGTGCCCGGGCCCCCGCCCGGTCCAGTTTGCCGACTTTCGTCTGGGGCAACTCCTCTATCCCGTACACGAATTCGGGCCATTTGGCCTTGGAGAGTCCGACCGTGTCGAGGTGTCCGGTCACCTCCGCCAGCGCGATGGAGCCACCGTCCTCGGTGACGACGAGCAGCGCGACCCGTTCGCCGAGCACTTCGTCGGGGACCGGCGTGACGCAGACCCTCGACACACGAGGGTGGGCCGCGACCGCGCGCTCTATCTCGGTGATGTCGATGTTGCGGCCGCCGCGGATGATGACGTCCTTCTCCCGGCCCATGATGCTGATCGTGCCGTCCTCATGGGGCATCAGCAGATCGCCGGTGGGGAAGTAGCCGTCCGGTGTGAGGGACGGCGGGTCGACCCGGCCGGCGCGGGCGTAGCCGAGGAAGAGCGAGGGGCCGCGCACCTGCGCCCGGCCGGATTCCCCCGGTCGCGCCCGCTCTCCCCCGGCCGTGAGCGCGCGCAGGTCGGTACCGGGGAAGGGGCGGCCGTCCCTTCCGAGCCGGATGTCCTCGGGGTCGTCCGGGCCCGGCGAGGTGTGGCCGAGACACTCCGACATGCCGAAGACGCGGAGGATCTTCGTACCGAGGGAGCGTTCGGCGCGGGCGAGCGCGCCCCGGTCCATGGGGCCGCCGCCGACCGTGATCGCCCTGACTCCCCCGAGGATCCCCGAACCGGCCGCCTCGGCGCCCATCTGGAGCGCCATGGTCGGTACGCACATGGTCCAGCGGACCTGGTGGTCGGCCAGCCGGCGCAGCGCGACGGCCCGGTCCCACTTCGCCGTCAGGACGAGCGGGCCACCCAGTTGCAGGGCCAGGTGTACGCCGAAGCAGTACGCCGCCGTCGAGGACAGCGGCACGATCGCGGCCACCGCGTCGCCCCGGGCGAGGCCGTTGATCGCGATGGTGTGCGCGCCCGCGTACCGCAGCGCCTCCTCCGACTGGACGACGCCCTTGGGCCGCCCCGTGGAGCCGGAGGTGAGCCCGATCAGGACACCGCCCGACCAGCGCGCCACATCACGCGGCCCCGGCGCGGCCCGGCAGTTCCAGCCGTCGAGCACGGTCTCGGCACGGCCCGGCAGCAGTTCGGGCACCGCCCATTCGTCCATCGCCGAGGGCTCGGCGACGACCACGTCCGGGCGGATGTCCTCCCAGGCCGCGGCGAACTCGGCGCGGGTGGTGTGCCGGTTGACGACCGCGAGGACGCCCCCGTTACGGCCGACGGCGAGGGTGGCGGCGACGGTGCGCCAGGAGTTGTCGGCCTGCACCATGACCGTGGCGCCCGCCGCCTCCGTCCCGTCCGCCCTGTCCGCCCCACCCGGTGACAGGGCTTCGGCCAGCCGGGCCGCCTCGGCGAGCAGTCCGCGCGCGCCGTGCTCTCCCGCGTCGTCGACGACCGCGACGAAGTCCGCCTGCTCGGCTCTGAGTTGGAACTCCCGCACTACCTGTCGCATCCCGGCTTCCTCGCTACGCTGTGCCGAACTCCGGACTGAATGCTGTGCTGTGCTGTGGTGCGTTGTGCTGTGCTGTGGCGCGGTGCCGTGCCACCGTCGGGTGCGGCGGTGTCAGCCGGTGAACAGCTCCGCCTCGGGGCCCATCACCGCGATGCGCCGGCCCTTCATGTCCCCGACCTGCGCGACGGCCCGCTCCCACTCCGGGCTCGCGAGCGCCTTCCGCAGGTCCTCCGGGGAGTCGAAGCTGAGGACGGACAGCCCGTCCCACCCCTCGGAGCGCGTCTCCAGGGCCGTGTCGATCTCGGTGTGCCGCCAGGCGCGCAGTCCGGGCAGGAGGCGGGTCAGCTCCGCGTGGTCGCC
This sequence comes from Streptomyces sp. NPDC088124, assembly GCF_040685895.1. Taxonomy (NCBI): domain Bacteria; kingdom Bacillati; phylum Actinomycetota; class Actinomycetes; order Kitasatosporales; family Streptomycetaceae; genus Streptomyces; species Streptomyces sp. NPDC088124. The sequence goes on from NZ_JBFBJB010000009.1 coordinate 26,427, forward strand.
CCGCCACCAGTCGATGAACCGCTGGTGTGTCCACTCGGGGGGCCGGGCTGCCAGCAGGACGAGGTTGTACATGACGGTTCTCCTACGTGTTCAGTGCCCAGGCGTTCAGGCGCCCAGGTGTCCGGACATTCAGGGAAAGCGGATCTCGGACGACCGGCCGATCAGCAGCCGCTGGAGCCTGCCCTCGCCGTTCACCCGGCCGGCCGCGACGAAGCTGGCCTCCGGGACACCGGCGCGCCGCACCTCGCCGAGGAAGAGTTCGTCCTGGCCGAGGGTGGTCGCGGAGAGCCGGTGGTGGGTACGGGTGCCCTTCTCCCGCTGCTCCAGGTAGCCGACGAGCGCGGCGCGGTCCCCCGCGAAGTCGGTGGCGCTGCCGCCGCCCGTGGAGAACAGGATGGAGAGCGCGAAGTCGTCGCTGATCAGGTCGAGGATCCTGGCGGGCTCGTCGCTGTCCAGGATCTCGAACCACGCGGTGAGGAAGGGCGCCGGGGAGGGCTCGTCGGTGGGTTTGCCGGTCGATGCGCCGGTGGGTGCGTTGGTGGGTGTGCCGGTCATCTCAGCCTCCAAGTGGCCGGGGGTCGGACGGTGTCTGCCCGGCCGCGCCCGTGGCCGCCGGGCGCCCCCCGGGCGCGGGCCGCGGCCAGCAGGCCCGCGCGGCGGCCGGTGACGACCGCCTGGCACAGCCCGCCGCCGTATCCCTCGTGGTAGACGTCGGACATGTCGGCGCCCGCCGCGTACAGACCCGGCAGCGGCCGGCCCGAGGCGTCCACGGCGGTGCCCTCGTCGTCCACCTCGACGCCGCCGAAGGTGAAGGTGATCGCGGGGACGACATCCGCGGCGAAGACGCGCCCGTCGCCGAGCCGGGCCCGCGCCCCGTCGTCGAGCACGGGCTCGGTGTGTCCCCATTCCCGCAGTACGGGAAGGAGTGCCGTGAGGTCCTCCGCGACGGTCGTCCGGCCGCCGCGGTCCCGGGTGAAGGCCCAGCGGTCCAGCCGTGGGGTGCCCGGTACGAACGGCGCCTGAGCGGCGTCCCGCTGCACCTCCTCCGACCACAGCAGCAGGCCGCGGCCACCGTGCGCGGCCAGTGCCATGGCGTTGTTGTGGTCCCCGCGCCGTTCATCGGTGAACCGGTGTCCCCGCGGGTGGAACAGGAGACCGAGGCCGCTGTGGTAGAGGGCGAAGGTGATGTGGTCGACCGGGGAGAGCGACTGGACGCCGGAGGCGAAGAGGTGACCGTAGAAGCCGGTGTTGGCGGTGTTCACGGACCCGCCGAGCCGCTCGGCGAGGGCCACTCCGGTGCCCCGCGAGTACGTGTTTCCCCGCAGCGGCGGCACGAAGCCCCCGCCGACGAGGGAGGCCCGTACCTCCGGATCGGCCTGCCGTCCGCCGGTGGCCAGCACCACCGAGGGGCTGGTGATCCGCAGGACGCCGTCCGGAGTGGACGCGACGGTCAGATAGCCGTGGCCGGTGCGCGTCACGTCCTCGGTCCGCGCCTCGGCGACGACACGGCCGCCGCCCGCCATGACCTCCCGTACCAGATGGGCGATCACGACCGGCATGTCGAACTTGTGACCACGCCCGGCCAGCGCCCGCTCCTCGCCGGTCAGGGGCGGTGCGTACCCGGTGAGCCAGTCGATGGCGTCGCGGTAGCCGTCGACCACGAGGCGGCCGTGGCGCTGGAAGCGGCCGGGGTCCTCCTCGCGCAGCCGCTCGGCGCTCTCGACGGCCCAGACGTAACCGCCGGAGATCGCCGCCGATCCCCCGACGGTCGCGGCGGGCTCCAGTACGACGGTCGTGGCCCCCGCGGCGGCGGCCGTGGCCGCGGCGGAGAGGCCCGCCAGCCCGGCGCCGAGTACGACGAGGTCCGCGCGCAGTTCCCTCGCCATCGGCTACGCCGGCCGGTCGACGAGGTCGAAGGTGGTGGTGAAGAACGACTGGTAGCGGGCCAGTTGTCCGTCCGGTGTGACGGCCGCGGCGGAGAGGAAGGACCCGACGGTCCTCCCCGACTCGGTCACGACGCCGTACACGGTCTCCAGATCGCCGTCGGCGGTGGCGCGGAGGACCTCGTGCACCCGGTCGACGGCGGCGCGGCCCGCTATGTAGGCGGCGAAGTCGTCCCTGGATGTGCCCCGGGCCTCGCGCCCCGGCAGGGCGATGAGGAACTGGAAGTCCGGCACGAGGAGGTCGAGCGCCTGTTCGGGGTGTTCGCTGTCCATGCGGGCCAGATACGCGCGCAGCACGGGGGCCATGAATATCCTTTCAGCTGTCGTCCGCCTGCCCGGGGGAGCCGGCGCCGAGGGGGATCCAGCACCTCCCACTCGAACTGAGTTAAGTTCAATTCAGTAAGTGGATTTTAATCCCGCCGAAACACACCTGGCAATAACCGGTGGCGGACTCGGTCCGAACGGTCCGGGGAGAAAGGGCGCGGCCCGCCGGCGGAACTCGGCCGGCGGGCCGGTGGCGGTTGCCCAAGAGGCAGGTCGCCCGGGGAGCGGATCGCTCAGGTGACACTCAGAGGGCGGCATGAGAGTGCGCCCTGGTCGACCAAGGCTTCAAGAACACCGTCGTCCTGCACGCGGCGCTGGAGGCCTTCTCGGACTGGGCCGGGTCCTCGCCGGTGGGGCGGTTGGGCGAACATCCCTGGCCGCGTCCTTCCGGGCCTGGACCGTCTCCCTCCCATCCCGCCGTGGTCCGCGCGGCCGTCCGTGCCGCCCGGTCAGTTCACTGCGTGTACCGCTTCGCGGATCAGGTCGGCGACCTCCTTGGGCCGGGAGACGGCTACGGCGTGCGACGCGCCCTCGACCTCGACGACGGTTGCCCCGGCCCGTTTCGCGGCGAAGCGCTCCACCTCCGGGTTTATGGCCTGGTCGGCGCCGGCCACCAGGGCCCAGGACGGCTTGGCCTTCCACGCAGCGGCGGTGGCCGTCTCCTCGAAGGCCGCAACCGCGAGCGGACGCTGCGCGGCCGCGAGGACCTTCGTGACCTCGGCGGGCACGTCGGCGGCGAAAACCGATGGGAACGCCTCCTCCGCGATGGTGACTTCGACGGCCCGGCCGCCGTCCGCGACCGGGTACGTCCACTGCTTGAGGTTGCTCACCAGTGGCGAAGCGGGGAAGCGCCCCTGCAACTCGCCGAGGCTCTCGCCCTCCTCGAGAATGTAGGCGGCCACGTAGACGAGACCGACGACGTTGTCGGTGATACCGGCCACGGTGATGAGCGCACCGCCGTAGGAGTGGCCGACCAGCACGACGGGCCCGTCGATCTGGGAGGCCACGGACGCGATGTACGCGGCGTCGGCCGCCAGGCCACGGAGCGGGTTCGGCGGCGCGATCACGGGAATGCCGTGGCTCTGCAGTTCCGCGACAACCCCGGCCCAACTGCCCGCGTCGGCGAACGCGCCGTGGACGAGGACGACCGTGGGGGTGGAGATGGTCATGTCTGTGGTGTCCCCTCGGGGTCAGGCGGTGTGCAGTGCGGTACGCAGGGTGCCGACGGCCATGGTGATGGCGGCCTCGGCGGCATGGGTGCCGCGCAGGGCGTTGAGCATGACGAAGTCGTGGATGATGCCCTGGAAGCGCACGGCCGTGACCGGGACACCGGCCTCGCGGAGCTTGTTGGCGTACGCCTCGCCCTCGTCCCGCAGCACATCGGCCTCGCCCGTGATGACCAGGGCCGGGGGCAGGCCCGCCAGCTGCTCGGTGGAGGCGCGCAGCGGGGACGCGGTGATCTGGGCACGCTCGGCCTCGTCGGTCGTGTACTGGTCCCAGAACCACTGCATGCCGTCCCGGCGCAGGAAGTAGCCGGTGGCGAACTGATGGTAGGAGCCGGTGTCGAAGTTCGCGTCGGTGACCGGGTAGAAGAGCACCTGGTGCACCAGCGGGATAGCACCGCGTTCCTTCGCCATCAGGGTCAGCGCCGCCGTCATGTTGCCGCCGACCGAGTCGCCCGCCACGGCCAGCCGCGAGCCGTCGAGGCCCTTGGACGTACCCTGCTCCACGACCCACCGCGCGACCGTGTAGTTCTGCTCGATGGCGACGGGGTAGCGGGCCTCGGGCGACAGGTCGTACTCGGGAAACACGACTGCGGCGTTCGCGCCGACGGCGAGCTCGCGGACCAGACGGTCGTGGGTGTGCGCGTTGCCGAACACCCAGCCCGCGCCGTGAATGTAGACGATCACCGGCAGGGGGGCCTCGGCGCCGACCGGCTTGACGATCCGGGCCCGGACGCTGCCCGTCGGACCGCCCTCGACGGTGATCCACTCCTCGTCGACCGCCGGCTTCTCGATCTCCCCGGACTGCACCTCGTCTACGGCCTTACGCCCCTCCGCCGGGGGCAGGTCGAAGAGGTAGGGCGGGTTCGCTGTCGCCTCCGCGAACGCTGCTGCGGCGGGCTCCAGCACCGGCTGAACCGGCTCCGTGGCATCAGACATGTGAATCTCCTGGAATCTCATGGGGGCACCGGGCCCTTCCGGCGAATGGCTCGGATCGTTGCGCTGAGCGCGCCGGTGCAGCTGATCGTCACCGTAAAAGCCTTTCATGGGACTTCATTGCCCGCGAGCGCACCGCTGGTGTCCTCACCGTGCACGTACACGCTCCACCCGATCCCCGGGACGCACAACGGCGTCGCGGCGGGTCTTCCCGGGGCGAGCGGTTCCCGGCCCGGATCATGATCTTCCGGGGAGTCGTCCCATGACCGCCCGGCCCCGACGCCAGTGCCCCTCCCTCCTACGGTCCGCGCGCACGTGTGGCCCGTAGGAGCCGGCCTCAGTCGAAGCGCAGGTCGGAAAGCTGCCGTTCGAGCGCGGTGACATCGTCGTCGGCCGGCGCGTCGGCCGGGCGGGCTGCCATGAGGGCGGCCAGCTCGGCAGCCGCCCGCTCCGTGCGCGCGAGCAGACCCTCGGTGTAGGCGTCGCCTCCGGATCCCCAGTCCTCGGACGCCGCGTACACCGCGGTGGGGACGACGGTGGCGCGCAGGTAGGCGAAGAGCGGGCGCAGGGCATGCTCCAGGACCAGGGAATGACGGGCCGTGCCTCCCGTCGCCCCGATCAGGACCGGTTTGCCGGAGAGGGCTTCGGGATCGATCAGGTCGAAGAAGGACTTGAACAGCCCGCTGTAGGAGGCGGTGAACACCGGCGTCACGGTGATCAGACCGCTCGAAGCGGTCACCGTGTCGATCGCCGCGGCCAGTGGCGGCGGTGGGAATCCGCTCACGAGGTTGTTGGCGACGGCGACGGCCAGTTCCCGCAATTCGACGACCTGGATCTCCACGTCGTGCCCGTGCACGACGAGTTGACCACGTACGGACGCGGCGAGACGCTCCGCGAGCAGACGCGTGGAGGACGGAGTGCTCAGCCCCGCGGACACCGCGACCAGCTTCATGCGGCGCTCACTCCCTTCGAGGTCTCGGCGGCGGCCGGCGCCGCGTGTGTCGGCGCGTCCGGCACGCCGGCCGGGCGGCCGTTCGCGAACTCCTCGCGCAGTACGGGTACGACCTCTTCGCCGAGCATGTCGAGCTGCTCCAGAACGGTCTTCAGGGGGAGGCCCGCGTGGTCCATCAGGAACAGCTGCCTCTGGTAGTCGCCGACGCTCTCACGGAAGGACAGCGTCCGCTCGATGACCTGCTGGGGAGACCCCACCGTCAACGGGGTCTGCTCGGTGAAGTCCTCCAGTGACGGCCCGTGCCCGTAGACGGGCGCGTTGTCGAAGTAGGGGCGGAACTCCCGAACGGCGTCCTGCGAGTTCTTCCGCATGAAGACCTGCCCGCCGAGACCGACGACGGCCTCCTCCGGCCGGCCGTGACCGTAGTGGGCGTACCGCCGCCGGTACAGCTGGACCATCCGCCTCGTGTGGTCGGCCGGCCAGAAGATGTTGTTGTGGAAGAAGCCGTCGCCGTAGTAAGCCGCCTGGTCGGCGACCTCGGGGGAGCGGATGGAACCGTGCCAGACGAACGGCGGTACGGCGTGCAGTGGACGGGGTGTTGACGTGAACCCCTGGAGGGACGTCCGGAACTTCCCCTCCCAGTCGACGACATCCTCGCGCCACAGACGTCGCAGCAGCGCGTAGTTCTCCTTGGCCAGGTTGAGTCCCTGCCGGATGTCCTGCCCGAACCACGGGTAGACCGGACCGGTGTTGCCACGGCCCAGCATCAGGTCGACCCGGCCGTCGGCCAAGTGCTGGAGCATCGCATAGTCCTCGGCGATCTTCACCGGATCGTTGGTGGTGATCAGCGTCGTGGCGGTGGACAGGATCAGCCTCTTGGTACGGGCCGCGATGTAGCCGAGCATCGTGGTCGGGGACGACGGTACGAACGGTGGGTTGTGGTGCTCCCCGGTCGCGAAGACGTCCAGTCCCACCTCCTCCGCCTTGAGCGCGATGGTGACCATCGCCTTGATGCGTTCGTGCTCCGACGGAGCACGCCCGGTGGTCGGATCGGCTGTCACATCACCGACCGTGAAAATGCCGAACTGCATGGGTCCCTCTATTTCCCGCGTTCATATGAGACGTTGGGAACGGTAGGCGGCGGACGAGCGGTCGCCATGACTGTGCGTGCACCGGAACGAGCCCTCCAGCGCCCTCCTCGTACGGTTGCGGGAACTCGGCACTCTCGGACACGGGGCTGTGCGCCGGGAGGCAATTCGCCGGGCCCCATGTGCCTACGGTCGGGAACAGCGGAACCGGCCACGTACGGCCCACAACGGAAGGAACTCTTCGATGGTCGATGAACCGATCCTGGTACTTGCGGCAACCGGAGGACAGGGCAGCGCCGTGACCGACGCGCTGCTGGGGCACCGGGCACGGGTACGCGCGCTGGTGCGCGACCCCGAGCGGCCGGCAGCGCGGAAACTGGCCGGCCGGGGTGCCGAACTGGTGACGGGATCCTTGAGCGATCGCACGTCGCTCGCCGCCGCGATGACCGGAGTGGCGGGCGTCTTCGCGTTCACCACCCCCTTCGAGGCCGGCATGGAGGCGGAAGTGGAGCAGGGGCGGGCGATCGTGGCCGCCGCCGCGGAGACGGGCGTGCCGCATCTCGTGTTCAGCTCGGTCGCCGGAGCCGACCAGCGCAGCGGGGTACCGCATTTCGACAGCAAGGCTGCTATCGAGGCCGAGCTGACCTCCGGCAATGTGCCGTACACGATTCTGGGGCCGACCTATTTCTTCGACAACGCGCTCGGCGGAGCGGAGCGCATCCTCGGCGGTGTTCTCGACCTGCCGCTGCCGCCCGACCTGCCCTTGCAGCAGCTTGCCCGCCGCGACCTGGGTGCGTTCGCGGCGGAGGTCCTGCTCAACCCCGCTCCCTACGCCGGGCAGCGTGTCGAGCTGGCAAGCGACGCGCCCACTCCCCGGCAGATGGCGGCCACGCTCAGCACCGTGCTGGGACGCGAGGTCCGCCATGAGAGAGTGCCGCTGACGGCGATCGGCAACCCTGACATGCATGCGATGTGGACGTTCCTGAACGGCCCCGGCTACCGTGTCGACGTCCCCGCGCTGCATGCCGCTCACCCGGAAGTCCGCTGGACCAGCTTCGCCGACTGGGCGCTCACCTCATTCGGAGGGGACCGCTGAAGCAGCCGGGCCGGTGCCGCCACAGAGCACACCTGCCGTGGCGGCACCGGCCCGGCCGCTTCAGCGTCATATGCGCCAGCGGTCGGGGCCGGTGCCGCGCGACGCCCTCGCCCCACTCGCCTGGGCCTTCATACTCCCGACGTCCTGAGAAGTCCCGCACATGATCCGGCCCGCAGGGCCTCTGCGTCCCGCCGCACGCTCGTCCGTCCCGGTCCCGCACCTCTGATCTCATACGTTCACGCGATGCGCCGGCCACGGCCCGGCTGGCACGGTGTCCGGAAAGCACACCCGCCGGAATGACGGAGATCATGTCGCCGGATTCACCGATACCCCACCCCGACCTCTCGGCCACCCTTTACACCACGGATTCAGTGCCGACGAACCGAAGGCGCACGTACTGGTGCGAGGCCCTGTCCCGGACGTTCGGCGCCGTGGACATGGCCGTCCCCGACGAAGTGGACCACGGCACGATCCGTACGTCGCCACTGGGCCAGATGCTGGCGGTCACGGTGGACGGTGATCCCCTGCGAGCCGTGCGCACCCGCCGGCTCATCGCAGGAAGCGACAACGACGACTACGTGGTCGTGAAGCTGGTGAGCAGAGGAGCCGCCCGCGTCGAACAGGACACCCGTGACGTATGCGTACGGCCGGGGCAGCTCTTCGTCTACGACATGGCGCGTCCGATCCGGCTGACCCTCCCCGAGCGCTTCCAGACGAAGTCCCTCGTCCTGCCGCGCCATGTGCTGGGCCTGAGCGAGTCGGACCTGCGGCAGCTCACGGCATCGCCCCTGGATACCGAGACGGCACTCGGCGGGCTGCTGTCGCCCTTCCTGTCCCGGCTCGTGGACACCGCGGGGGCGTATCCGCAGCGCATCGGCGCGTTGATCGCCGGGAACGTCGTGAGCCTGCTGACCGTGCTGGCCGACGAGCGACTGGGCAGGGACACCATGAGCACGCCGAGCGCCGCCCAGGCGTTGCTGCTGCGGATCAGGGCCCACATCGACCGGCATCTCGCGGACCCGGACCTGACGCCGGACGCCATAGCCCGCGCCCATCACATCTCCGTGCGCTATCTGCACAAGCTGTTCCAGGCCGAGGACATCACCGTAGGCCGTTGGATTCAGCGCCGTCGGCTGGAGGAGTGCAGACGCGAGCTGGCCCGCCTGGAGGCGGCGAGCACGACCGTCGCCGCGGTGGCCCACCGGTGGGGTTTCGCGAGCGCCTCCCACTTCAGCCGGGTGTTCCGGACCGCTTATGCGATGTCCCCCGCCGAGTGGCGGGACCACGCGGCCCGGGAATCTCGTGTCGCCCCCGATGCCCCGTGGCGCGTCACCGATACCGGGGCCGGTGAGGGCACCGCGGTGCCCTCGTTCCGGCCCTCCCCTGTCCTCCGTCCCGCCGACGCTACGGAGGACACTGCGGGCTGCGGCGGGGGAGGTTCCAGGTCAGCGGCGTGACCGGAGTCACTCGCCCTCCATACCACGTGTGCGTGGGGCTGTCGTTCTTGCGATAGTGGACGCGCGGCGCGTCCGTCCGCGTCCTTCGGCGCCGGCAGGCGACGCCGATGCGCGGAGTCACCGTACGGCCTGTGCGGAGCCCCGCTCGGGTCGGCCGGTGCGGACGAGGAGAGTATGCGTGGCGGGGTCAGGCGGCTCGCTGTCCCGGAGCGGCCTGCGTGGCCGGGAGGCCCAGCTCGACGAAATGCATACCTTGATCGCCTCGGTGTCCCGGACCGGAAGCAGTGCCCTGGCCCTGATCCGGGGCGAGGCGGGCATCGGCAAGACCACGCTGCTCGCCGAGGCCGTCGCCGTGGCTGGAGAAGCGGGGTTCTCGGTCGGCCTCGGCAAGGCCGATGAGCTGCATCACATCGTGCCGCTCTCGTCGTTGGCGGCCTGCGTCCTGCACGGCGATCGGCCACTGCTGTCCGGCGACGCCTTCGCCGACCTCGCCCGCAATCACGATCAGCGGATCTGGCTGGTGGAACGTCTCGCGCAGGCGATCGAAGCCAGGGCGGTCGGCGAGCCGGTACTGATCGCGCTGGACGACGTGCACTGGGCCGACCAGCTGAGCCGGTTCGCCCTGAAGCGACTTCCGGCACGCTTGCGAACCTCACCGGTTCTGTGGATCCTCACCGCGCGACAGGAGCCCGCCGGCCCGGCGGAGGAGATCGTCGCGGCGGCGACGGAAGAACTCCCCACGGTCACTGTGCCGCTGGGCCCGCTGTCCGGTGCGGCCATCGGCCAACTGGCCGGCGACACCCTGGGGACAGCCGCCGACGAACGCGTACGGGACGTGCTCGACGGAGCCGGCGGGAACCCGTTTCTGGCGGTCGAGATGCTCACGGGGCTACGGAACGACGACGCCTCGGCCGGGCCTGTTCCCTCCGGGCTCGTGCTGGGTGTGCGCGCCAGACTCAGGTCGCTGGGGCCTGAAACCCTGCGCTTCCTTCGACTGGGAGCGGTGCTGGGGCGCAAGTTCGGCTTCCATGACGCTGCCCTGCTCAGCGGTCGGCCGTCCACCACATTGATCCCCGCGCTCGAGGAGGCGGTGCGCGCGGGAATCCTGGACGACGAGGGGGACCAACTGGTCTTCCGACACGATCTGCTGCGTCGGGCGGTCTACGTCGACATCCCGCCGTCGGCCCGGAAGGTCCTGCACCGAGAGGCCGCCAACCATCTGGTCTCCGCGGGCCACCGGCCGATCGACGCGGTGTCGCACATCCTTGAGGGCGCCCTGCCCGGAGACGAGGAAGCGGTGTCGCTGCTGCGGCGAGCCGCTGACGACGTGCTGCCGGTCGCACCGGGCCTCGCGGCCGACCTCATGACGCGCGCCCTGGAGTTGGTGCCGCCTGCGCGGCCACAGGAGTTCGCCGTGGGCGAGCAGGCCATCGTCTGCCTGACCCGGGCCGGCAGGAACCGGGAGGCGCTGTCGACCGGCGACCGGCTGCTGGCCGGCCGACCGCCTCTGGAGGTGTTCAGCCGACTGCAGGCGGCTCTCGGCGGAGCACTGTGGAACATGGATCTCGCCGACGAACTGCGCCGCCGGGCCGAAGCAGCGCTCGCGGTCGAGGGCGCCGCCCCAGAGGTCGGGGCGAGGCTCGCCGGCCTGCGTGCGCTGGCCCTGTCCCGAGGCCGTGATCTTGACGCGGCAGGGAAGGCCGGCGAGACGGCGCTGCGCGCCGCCGTCACGGTCGGTGACAGAGACGCGCATGTCCTGGCCCTGTTCGGACTCGGCGAGACCGCGCTCAACGCGGGTGAGAACGCCGTCGCGCTGAAGCGCTTCACGGCGCTCAGCGCCATCGATCCCGCGTACTCTCCCGAGGAAATCGTCGCGTACCAGCACATGGACGACTTCGAGGCCGGGGAACGGCTGCTCCTCCAGGCAGCGCACCACGCCGGGTCGTCGCGTCAGGCAATGCTGCTGTGGGCACAGGCTCAGCAGCATCTGGGGCTGGGCAGGCTCGACGACGCAGAGGCCGACCTCGTGACGATGGAGCGTCTGGAGGACGACGTGCAGATTCCTGTCCAGCAGGTGAACGCACGCGTGATCCGCTCCCGGATCGCGGTGTTGCGTGGCGACCGGGCCGCAGCGCGGCTGCACATGGCCGCGGCGCGGGAAAGGCTGGCGGCCAAACCGAACCCGGGCAACACAGCCGCGGTGCGCTTCCTGGAAGCGGTCATCGCCGAGGACGACGGGGACATCGGACTTGCCGTCGACAGAATCCGGCAGGTGCAGAAGGAAGGTCCCTTCATGCGCTGGCGGCTGTTGCGCGCGTGGGTCGATTCCGCGATACGCACAGCCCTGCGGGGCGCGGACCGCCAACTCGCCGAGGGCTTGGCCGCACAGGCCGAGGCCCACGCCGAACGCAACCCGTCCGTACCCACCGCCACGGGCATCGCCGCGCAGGCTCTCGGGCTCGTGAAAAACGATCTCGCCATGCTGGAACGCGCCACAGCGCTGCTCGGCACAAGCCCTCGCCCCCTGGTCCGGGCCGCGGCCCACGCCGATCTCGGGCAGGCACTCCTGGCGGCAGGCCGCGAACCTCAGGCCGTGGCGGCCCTGACCCACGCCCGTGCCACGTTGGCCGAGTCGGGCGCCCACGCGGCGGTGGCACGCGTACAGCAGGTTCTCGACGGCGAACAGGCGGGCGGCCGCAGGGCAGCGCCGAAGCAGCGCCCGGTCCAGGGATGGGAGGCCCTGACGGCCGCGGAGAGGAAGGTCGCGCGCCTGATCGCCGAGGGCCACACCAACCGGTCCGCGGCTGACTTCCTCGTCGTCTCCCCTCACACGGTCAACACACACCTGACGTCCGTCTTCCGCAAGCTGTCGGTCAATTCCCGGGTCCAGCTCGCCAACCTGGTCATGGCCTTGCGCGGCCGCTGAGCGGATATGTTGGTACGTTCGCGCGATGCGCGCCGTATCCGCGGGCGCTTGGCTGGGCAGCCGAAAACCTTCGGAGGGCAGCCCCGTGCACGGACCCACTCCACCACCGCCGACCGTCGTACTCGTGCACGGGGCGTTCACCGACGCCTCGTCCTGGGCGAAGGTCATCAGGCTCCTCCGCACCGCCGGCCTCACCGTGCTCGCCCCGGCGAACCCGCTGCGCGGCCTGGCGCAGGACGCCTCCTACATCAGGAGCGTGCTGGGCCAGATCACCGTCCCGGTCGTGCTGGTCGGCCACGGCTACGGTGGCGCGGTCATCACCCATGCCGCCGCCGACGCGGACAACACCGTGGCGTTGTGCTACGTAGCGGCGTTCGGCCTCGATGCCGGAGAGTCCGTGTCGGACATCATGAACCGGTTCGCCCGAACGCCGCGGACCGGGGCGACCGTCACCGACGCCCGTCCTGCCCCGTCTCCCGCCGGCCGGCAGAGCGAGGTGTACATCCGTAAGGAACGGTTCAGGCAGGTATACGCCGCCGACCTGTCACCCCGCGTCACCGATGTGCTGGCTGTGACGCAACGCCCGATCGCTCGAAGCACGCTCAACGACACCTCGGGCCCGCCGGCATGGGCCTCCAAGCCGTCCTGGTACGCCATCTCGGCCGCCGACCGGATTCTCAGCCCCGTCGCCCAGCGCTTCATGGCGCAGCGCATGGCGGCCACCGAGTATCTGCTGAAGGCTTCGCACGCCGTTGTGCTGTCGCAGCCCGGCGCCGTAACGGCGATGATCCAGGAAGCCGTTGAACATGTCACCGACCGCGGCAGTACCCACAGCGAATGAAGCGGGCAAGATACCCCATCGGTAAAATAGCCCGGTTTTTCTTCCTTTCTGTCATTCTCTCCTCGAAGTCGATCTTCCGCAGGCTAGGGTCTTTCGTTTAAATCAGGCTGGATCAGGGAGCGGGGTCTGGTGCTGTGCATCGCAAGGCGGAGGAGGGAGGCGACGCAGGAGCGGATGGGGCCTCCCCTGGTCGAGCGAAGCCGAGACCTTGGGGATGACTGACGACAACGCCGCGAGGCGCGGCACCAGGGCACGCGAGCCCAGCATGATCCAAACGAGAGGCCCTAGACGCCATCGGCGTTCGATATGCTCGTTCGAGCGGGAGGGTCTCGTAAGGACCATCTCGTCGGCGATCCGGAGTCCGTACCGTCGCGCGCGGGCTCCGTACTGCTCCAGTCGCCACGTGACGTCCTGGACCCCGTCAGCCTTCCCGGGACGGGAAGAGCGGCAACAGACACCACTCGGGAAACAGGCACCACCATGATCTCACCGGCCAGACCGTCGGTTCGGCAGACCGGCGCCCTCGTCGGAGCCCTCGCCCTGCTCCTGGCCGCCACGGGCTGCGGTGGCGGGGCCGGCGCCGGATCCGCCACCGACGAGGTCACCACGATCACCGCCCTCGACTACTACACCGACGAGCCGGAACACGCTCAATGGGGCGACCTGCTCACCGCCTGCGGCAAGAATGCCGGTGTCACCGTCGAGCACACCAGCGTTCCCGCGGCGTCACTGACCCCCACGGTGCTGCGGCAGGCGTCATCGCGGACCCTTCCCGACCTGTTGATGCTGGACAACCCCGACCTCCAGCAGATCGCACAGACGGGCGCGCTGACCCCGCTGGACCAGTACGGCATCGACTTCAGCGGGTTCTCCAAAGGCATCCTCTCCGCGGGCACCTACCAGGGGAAGGTGTACGGACTGGCGCCCGCCGTCAACACGGTCGCCCTCTTCTACAACAAGGACATGCTCTCCGAGGCCGGTGTCGCCGTGCCGACGACCTGGGACGAACTGAAGACGGCAGCGGCCGAGTTGACCCGTCCGGGGCGCTACGGCATGGCCGTCGACGCGAACGCCACGTTCGAAGGCAGCTGGCAGTTCCTGCCCTTCCTGTGGTCCAACGGCGGGCACGAGAAGCAATTGGACACTCCACAGGCCGCGCAGGCACTCCGGCTCTGGGTCGACCTGGTGAAAAACGGATCCATGTCGAAATCGGTGCTGACCTGGAATCAGTCCGACCTCCACGATCAGTTCCTCGCCGGCAGGACCGCCATGATGATCAACGGCCCGTGGCGGATCCCCGCCCTGAACCAGGCCGAGGACCTGCACTGGGGGGTGGCCCGCGTTCCCGTACCCCGCGCGGGGCAGACCCCGGTCACACCGCTCGGCGGTGAGGTGTGGACAGTTCCGCAGAACGCTTCCAAGTCCCGGCAGGACAAGGCAGCCCGGGTACTCGCCTGCCTGAACAACTCCTCGAACATGCTGGCGGTGGCCAAGGATCACTTCACCGTGCCCTCCCGCACCACGGTGGCCTCCCGGTACGCCGAACGGGTCCCGTCCATGGCCGCTTTCGTCGACAGCGTCCAGCGAGCCCGGTCCCGTACCGGCGAACTCGGTGTCACGTGGCCGAGAGCGGCGACCGGGATATACACCGCGGTTCAGTCCGCGCTGACGGGCGAGCAGACACCGGAAGAGGCACTCAGGCGCGCACAGCAGATCGCGACCGGCCCGTGACCGGTCCGACGCGAAGGGCCATGGACGGCAAGGACCGGTTCATGGCCCGGGATCGCCTCGGGGAACGGCTCGCCCAGTGGATGTTTCTCGTGCCCGCCGTGGCATACCTGCTGCTGTTCTTCGGCTACCCCGTCGTCAAGAACATCCTGATGAGCTTCCAGCAGTACACGGCAACGACGTTCTTCACCGGTGCCGCACCGTTCGTCGGGCTACGGAACTACTCCACCATCCTGTCGTCGGGCCTGTTCTCCAAAGCCCTGCTCACCACGGTCCTGTTCACCGCCGGTTCGCTGTTCGGGCAGTTCGTGCTCGGCCTGGCCTTCGCACTGTTCTTCCGGCGCAGCTTCCCACTGGGCGGCGTACTCCGGTCGCTGTTGCTGCTGCCGTGGCTACTGCCACTGGTCGTTTCCGGGACGGCATGGAGGTGGATGCTCGACACCGACACCGGAGTCGTCAACGACACACTGCGCGGCCTCCACCTCCTGTCGTCCGGCGTCCCCTGGCTCACCGGTACCCCCCAGGCACTCGTGTCGGTGATCCTCATCAACATCTGGGTGGGCATCCCCTTCAACACCACCATCCTGTACGGCGGCCTGCAGAACATCCCGGCTCATCTGTACGAGGCGGCGAAGCTGGACGGCGCCGGTCCGGTGACGTCGTTCCGCCATATCACCTGGCCGCTGCTGCGGCCCACGGTCGGTGTCGTACTGGTGCTGGGCGCTGTCTACACGCTCAAGGTGCTGGACATCATCCTCGTGGTGACGGGTGGAGGACCCGCCGACGCCACGGAGACCATCGCCACCCGCTCCTACGAACTGTCCTTCCAGCAGTTCGAGTTCGGCCCCGGAGCCGCCATGGGCAACGTACTCATCGTCATCTCGCTCGTCTTCGCCATCGTCTACCTGCGCGCCGGCCGGCGCGCCCGGAACGCCTGAGGAAGCCTGTGATACGCGCGCCGAGGCGGGGCTGGCCGTCCACCATCACCGGGATCGTCCTGCTCGGGCTGATGCTGTTCCCCGTCTACTGGACAGTGAATGCCTCCCTCCAGCCCACGGGCAGCGCGCTGCAGGGAAGCTGGTTCCCCTTCCACCCTGACTTCAGCGGTTACACCACGGCGATACGCGATCAGGCGCGCAACCTCGTCACCAGTCTCGTCGTGGCTCTCGGCAGCGTCCTCCTCAGCCTCACGCTTGCCGCGCCGGCGGCCTACGCGCTCGCCCGGTTCCGCCTCCGAGGAGCCGACCTCGTACTCTTCGGCATCCTGGTCACACAGATGGTGCCGAGCATCGTCGTGGCCAACGCGCTCTACAGCGCCTACAACGACCTGGGACTCCTGAACTCCACCCTCGGACTGGTCCTCGCCGACTCCACCACAGGCGTCCCCTTCGCGATCATCGTTCTGCGCTCGTTCATGCAGGGCATACCCGAGGAGATCATCGAAGCAGCGCGGGCGGACGGCGCCGGGAGGCTGCGCACCTTCTGCTCCGTCGTACTCCCCGTGAGCGTGAACTCCCTGATCACCGCCGCCCTCTTCACTTTCCTCCTCGCCTGGAGCGACTTTCTCTTCGCGCTCACACTGACCACGACACAGACCACGCGGCCGATCACTCTGGGTATCTACGAGTACATCGGCGCTCACACGAACCAGTGGAACGCCACCATGGCCACCGCCGTTCTGGCATCCGTCCCGGCGGCAGTGCTGCTCGGCGTCGCCCAGCGCTACGTCGCCCCTGGGGTCACCAGCGGGGCCGTCAAGTGACGACAGAACTACTGTCCGCTCTCATGCCACCCTCTCCGGTGGCGCTCAGGTGGCGACCATGCGCACGCAGGAGCCCTCGATCAGCTCACTGATCTCCGAGAGCGGCGTCGGCCCCGACGGCCGGTACCACCGCCAGACGCTGACGATCAGGCCGAGTACCCCCGCGCCCAGCAACTGCGCGTCCCGCAGCGGGAAGACGCCCTGGGACATGCCCCGTACCAGCAGATTCGTCCAGTCCCGCTCGACGACCTGGACCAGTTGGCGGGCCGCGACCCGCTCCGCCTCCTCGCGCTTGGACCCGCGCGCGCCGGAGAGCAGGTCCATGTGGCTCTGCAGGATCCGCATCTGCAGCACCTCGTGCGCGGAGACGTCGTACGCCGCGCGGACTGCCGCCCGCAGCGCCTCGACCGGGTCCGTGATGTCCTCGGTGGCCTCGGTGAACCGGTCGTGGGAGCGCTGGAGTTCGAGCCGCATGATGGTGAGCAGGCAGTGGGTCTTGGACTCGAAGTAGTGGTAGAGAGCGGTCTGTCCGATGCCCACGCGCTCGGCGACGGTCGACCACTTCGTGGCCTCGAAGCCGGACTCGCCGAAGCAGTCGACGGCGGCCGTGAGAATGGCCGCGCGCTTGGATCGCGGTCCCGCCTCCGGTTCAACCATCCTGGCCATCGTCTCCCTCTCCAGACCGTCACCCACCGTGTCAGTACCCGAGAGTAGCCCCAAATTGAACTCAGTTGCCAATCAGCCGGTTCACAGGCGTTCGAGGACGGTGGCATTGGCCATGCCGCCGCCCTCGCACATCGTCTGCAGACCGTACCGGCCGCCGGTCCTGCGCAGCTGGTGGACGAGTGTGGTCATCAGCCGCGCGCCCGTGGCGCCGAGCGGATGGCCGAGCGCGATCGCGCCGCCGAAGGCGTTGACCTTCTCCGGGGCCGCGCCCGTCTCCTTCTGCCAGGCGAGGACCACGGAGGCGAACGCCTCGTTGATCTCGACCAGGTCGATCCGGTCGAGGGAGAGCCCCGCGCGGTCCAGGACCTTCTCGGTGGCGGGGATCGGGCCGGTCAGCATGTGGATCGGGTCCGAGCCGACCACGGTCATCGCGTGCACGCGGGCCACCGGGGTCAGGCCGTGGCGGCGTACCGCCTCCTCCGAGGCGATCAGCAGCGCGGCGGCACCGTCGGAGATCTGGCTGGAGACGGCGGCGGTCAGCCTGCCCCCCTCGGTGAGGGTCTTCAGGCCCGCCATCTTCTCCGGTGTGGTGTCGGCGCGCGGCCCCTCGTCCCGGGTGAGCCCGAAGGACGGGACGATCTCGTCGTCGAAGACGCCCTCCGCCTGGGCGGCGAGCGCCCGCTGATGGCTGGTGAGCGCGAACCGCTCCATGTCCGTACGGGAGACGGCCCACTTCTCGGCGATCAGTTCGGCGCCGCGGAACTGCGAGACCTCCTGGTCCCCGAAGTGCTCGCGCCAGCCGTCACCCCCGAACGGGGTTCCCAGGCCCGCCTGTTCGCCGACGTACAGGGGGCTGGCGATGGGCACCAGGCTCATCACCTCGACCCCGCCGGCGACCACCAGGTCGGCGGCGCCCGAGCCGACCGCCTGGGCGGCGAAGTGCACGGCCTGCTGGGAGGAGCCGCACTGGCGGTCGATGGTGGTGCCGGGCACATGCTGGGGCAGGCCCGCGGAGAGCCAGGCGGTGCGGGCGAGGTTGCCGGTCTGCGCGCCGATCTGGCTGACGCAGCCGAAGAACACGTCGTCGACCTCACCCGGGTCGACGCCGCCGCGGGCCAGCAGGGCGCGCAGCACATGGGCGCCGAGGTCGGCCGGGTGGACGCCGCTCAGCGCGCCCTTGCGGCGGCCGACGGGGGTGCGGACGGCCGCGACGATGAATGCTTCCGACACTGTGCTCTCCATGGTTTCGGTACGGGGACGGCCCGGCCGGCGGTACCGGCGCGGGCCCGTGGCGGGGAGGGGGATCAGGGCTCGTACGAGGTGCCCGCGAAGTCCGGTGCGCGCTTGCCGAGGAAGGCTGCGACGCCCTCGCGGCCCGTCGCGGAGGCGGCCGCCGCGGCGATGGCCCGTGCCTCGCTGTCCAGGTGCGGGCCCAGCTCCGTCAGCGGACCGGCGGCGACGAGGCGACGGGTGGCGCCGAAGGCGGCGGTGGGTCCGCGGCGCAGGGCCTCGGCCGTCCGCTCGGCCTCGGCGGTCAACCGGTCCGCGTCGACCACCCGGGTCACCAGTCCGATCGCCTCGGCTTCGGCCGCCGGTACCCGGCGGTTGGTCAGCAGCAGGTCCAGGGCCCGCTTCGGCCCGACGAGGCGGGGCAGCGACCAGCTCACCCCGGCGTCCGGCGAGTAGCCGATGCCGGTGTAGGCGGCGGTGAACGTGGCGTCATCGGCGGCGAGGGTGAGGTCGGCGGCGGCCGCCAGCCCGAGCCCCGCCCCGGCGACCGGGCCCTGTACGGCGACGACCAGCGGCGCGTCGATCGCGGCGAGGACGCGCAGCGCGCCGTGGAGCGCGCCGGTCACCGCCGTCAGGTGGCTCTCCAGCTCCTCGGCCGGGAGCGCGGAGAACTCCCGCAGATCGCCGCCGACGCAGAAGGACCGGCCCTCTCCGGTGAGCAGGACGGCCCGTACGTCCGCCCGCGCGCACGCCCGCGCGGCGTCCAGCAGTCCGCGCGCCATCGCCAGGTCGATGGCGTTGCCCGCCTCGCCGCGCCGCAGGGTCAGCCGGGCGAGGCCGTTGCCCTGGATGTCGGTGGAGACCCTCATCGCGCCGTCCATCCGCCGTCGACGGTCAGGATCTGTCCGGTGCAGTACGAGGACGCGTCCGAGGCGAGGAAGAGCAGTGCGCCGTCGAGTTCGTGGGCGTGGCCGCCGCGGCCCAGCAGGGTGTTGCGTCCGACCCAGCGGGCGGAGCGCTCGTCGCCGAAGAGGTCCGCGGTCATCTCGGTGCGGAACCAGCCGGGGGCCAGCGCGTTGACGCGGGTTCCGGTGGCGCCCCACTGTCCGGCCAGTTCGCGGGTGAGCCCGATCAGTCCGGCCTTGGAGGCCGCGTAGCTCGCGCCGCCGAGCGGGGCGGCGGAGACCAGGCCGAGGATGGAGGAGACGTTGACGATGCTCGGTCCGGCCATGCGCCCCCCGGCGGGTGCCTCGGCGGTGAGCCGGGCGAGGTGGAAGGGCGCGGTGAGATTCACGCCGAGGACGTCGGTGAAGGCGTCCGGGGACTCGTCCTCGGCGCGGGTCGCGCCGGCCATGGCCGCGTTGTTGACGAGGACGTCGATCCGGCCGCCGTCGGCCAGCGCGGTCTCCACCAGCCGGACACGGTCGGCCGCCACCGAGACGTCGCAGGTGACGGCGTGGATCCGGGGGTGCGAGGCGGCGAGTTCCCGGAGCGGGCCGGTGCGGCGGGCGGCGGCGAACACGGTGGCGCCCGCCTGGGCGAGGACGGTGGCGAAGCGCCCGCCGAGCCCGGCGGAGGCGCCGGTGACGATCGCCGTCCTGCCCTCCAGCGAGAACAGTTCGGCGGCGGGACGCGGCGCGCTCATCCGGCCACCCCGATCGGCAGGGCGGTGGCGCCGCCGTCGAGCACCAGGGTCTGGCCGGTCATCCAGGAGGAGGCGTCGGAGGCCAGGAACAGCGCCGCGTTCGCCACGTCCTCGACCGTGCCGAGGCGGCGCATCGGCAGCGCGGCGGTGAGGATGTCCTCGCGGGCCTCCCACACCGCGCGCGCCAGCTCCGTCTTGATCAGTCCGGGCGCGATGGCGTTCACCCGGGCGCGTGGGCCGAGTTCGTAGGCGAGCTGCCGGGTCATGTGCAGCATGGCGGCCTTGGTGGCGTTGTAGTAGCCGATGTGCGGGTCGACGACGAGCCCGCCGACAGAGGCGATGTTGATCACCGCTCCGCCGTGTTCGGCCATCGACGCCCGCCAGGCGCAGCGGGTCCAGGCGACCATCCCGTACTGGTTGACCCGTACGGTCTTCTCGGCCCGGGGCAGGTCCAGGTCGAGCAGGTCGCCGTGGTACGGGTTGGTCGCCGCGTTGTTGACGAGGATGTCGACGCGGCCGAAGCGGCTCATGGTGGCGTCGACACAGGCCTCGGCCTGGTCGGGTTCGCCCGCGTTGGCGACGACGGTGTGGATGTCCCCGTCGCCCTCGACCCCCAGCAGGTGCGCGCGGGCCTCGGCGAGTCCGGGCGCCTTGCGCGCCGCGATCACCACATGGGCGCCGGCCGCCCGGTAGGCGGCGGCGATGCCGAGGCCGATGCCGCGGGAGCCGCCGGTGATGACGGCGACCCGGCCGTCGAGCGTCGGTGTGCTCATGCCGCACCCGCCGTGGTGCCGGTGGCCCGGTGGCGGGCGAGTTCCCGGCGGGCGATCGTCCGCAGGTGCACTTCGTCGGGGCCGTCGGCGATGCGCAGCGCCCGGGTGATGGCGTACAGCCGGGCCAGTACGGTGTCGTCGCTGACGCCCGCCGCGCCGTGCGTCTGGACCGCGCGGTCGACCACCTTGTGGGCGACCTCCAGCGCGGCCACCTTGATGGCGGCGACCTCGGTTCGGGCGGCGGCGTTGCCCGCGGTGTCCATCAGCCAGGCCGACTTCAGGACGAGGAGGCGCAGTTGCTCGATCTCGATGCGGCTGCGGGCGATCCACTCGCGGACCACGCCCTGGTCGGCGAGCGGGCCGCCGAAGGCGATCCGCTCGGTGGCGCGTTCGCACATCAGCTGGAGGGCGCGTTCGGCGAAGCCGACGGCGCGCATCGCGTAGTGCATGCGGCCCGGTCCCAGTCGTCCCTGGGCGAGTGCGAATCCCTCGCCCTCGCCGCCGAGGATGTTCGCCGCGGGGACGCGGACGTCCTCGAAGAGCACGTCGCCGTGGCCGAGGCGGTCGGTGTAGCCGAACATGGGCAGGTCGCGCAGGACCGTGACGCCCGGGGTGTCTCGCGGGATCAGCACCATGGACTGCTGGCGGTAGGCGGGCGCGTCCGGGTCGGTCCTGCCCATCAGGATGATCAGCCGGCAGTCCGGGTCCATGATCCCGGAGGTGTACCACTTGCGGCCGTTGACGACGTAGCTGTCACCGTCGCGGGTGATGCGGGTACGGATGTTACGGGCGTCGGAGCTGGCGACCTCGGGTTCGGTCATCGCGAAGCAGGACCGGATCTCGGCGGTCAGCAGCGGCCGCAGCCAGCGGTCCTGCTGCTCGGGGGTGCCGTACAGCGCGAGCAGCTCCATGTTCCCGGTGTCGGGCGCCGAGCAGTTGAAGACCTCGGGGCCGATGAGGGAGCGGCCGGCCAGCTCGGCGAGGGGCGCGTAGTCGAGGTTGGTGAGTCCCGCGCCCCAGTCGCCGTGCGCGAGGAAGAGGTTCCAGAGGCCCTCGGCCCGTGCCTTCTCCTTCAGCTCGGTCATCACCGGCGGCAGCGCGTGGGGATCGGCCGCCGCGGCGAGCTGCCGGTCGTAGGCACCCTCCGCGGGATAGACGTGCTGTTCCATGAAGGACCGCATACGGTCCTGGAGTTCGCTCGCGCGTGGCGAGAGTCCGAAGTCCACGATTGCTCCTCCTCGCCGGCGGCCGGCCCGGCGTACGTCCTCTGTGCGGTGTGTGACGGGTGTGGTCGGTGCGGATCAGCCGAGAAGGTCGCGGGCGGTGCGGATCATCGCGGCGATGGTGGGCGGCAGCCGTTCCTGGTCCGGGTCGTGGTGCCGGCCCTCGCGGTGCCTGCGCAGGTTGTGGCCCATGATCGCGGCCATCTTCATGCGGCCCAGCGCCCGGAACCAGGCCATCGCGGGCGGCGCCGGCCGGCCGTCGAGGTACGCCGACAGCAGTTCGTCCTCGGTGGGCAGACCCGGGACGGCGCGTCCCAGCGCGGGGAAGTTGCGGTGGTCGGCGAAGAGCAGGAACCAGCCGAGGTCGGTGCGCGGGTCTCCGGCGCTCCAGATCTCCCAGTCGACCACGGCCACCGCGCGTTCCCCGGCGCACAGCACGTTGCCGAGCCTGAAGTCGCCGTGCAGCAGCACCGGCGACAGGCCAGGAGGCACCCGGTCGGCGAGGAGGGCGAGCAACTGCTCTGCTCCTGGCCTCAGTTGGGTGGGTACGGCCTGCATGGTGCGGCTCCACCTGGCCAGTTCGCCGGCCGGGTCGAGCGGTGGCGGCGCGTCGAGTCCCGGCGTCCGGAGATCGGTGCCGTGCAGCCGCCGCAGCACCGAGGCGATCTCCAGCATCCGTGCGCGTGCCGTCCCGGCGGGCACCTCCGGTGTGTCGAGTACGGGTTCGACGGCCTCCCCGGCGGCGAAGTCCATCGCGAACCAGCCGGGGGCCGCCGCGTCGACGGCGGCGACGCCGGGCACCGGCACCGGGCCGCCGGCGAGGGCGCGCAGGACCCGGGCCTGACGCAGCACGTCGTTGCGTCCGACCGGCTCCCGGCCGGGCGGCACCGCTTTGACGACGTACGCCGTGTCCCCGGCGCCGACCGAGTACGTCAGCCCGGAGTGGCCGCCCGGCAGTACCTTCAACTCCCCTACGGTCACACCGGGATGGCGGGCGGCGAGCCGGTCGCGGACCCGGGCGGCCAGCGTCGGGGACGGCGGGGCCGTGGTCATCGGGAGGGCTCCTTGGGCAGGCCGAGGACACGCTCGGCGAGGATGGTGCGCTGGATCTCGTCCGTGCCGCCCGCGATGCGGTAACCGGGCGCGCCGAGCAGGTGCTCCGTCCAGGCGTACGTGCCCCACTCCCCCGTGTCGGCGACGAGGCGGGGGCCGAGCAGCTCCGACACCAGGTCGCTGGTGTGCCGCATGGTGCCGGTCGCGTACAGCTTGCCGACGGAGGCCTCCGCGCCGGGCTCGCGCCCGGCGACGAGGGCGGCGGTCACCCGCTGTCCGATGAGCCGCTGCACCAGGGCGCGGATGTGGAGGTCCGCGGCCCGGACGCGTTCGCCGTCGGTGAGCGGGCGGGGCGGATGGGCGGCGAGCCGCAGCGCCCGGTCGGCGTTGTCCAGGCCGAGGCTCCCGGAGTCGAGCCGTTCGGCGGCCAGCACGGTGAGCGTGACCCGCCAGCCCTCGCCGACGGGTCCGAGCCGGTCGGTGTCGGGCACGACCACGTCGTCAAGATAGACCTCGTTGAAGCTGGCGCCGCCGGTCATCTGCCGGATCGGCCGTACGATCACGCCGGGGGCGTCCATACGGACGAGGAACACGGTGATCCCGGCGTGCTTGCGCACCTCGGGGTCGGTGCGGCACACGGCGACGCCCCACGTGGCGACCCGGGCGCCGGAGGTCCACACCTTGTGCCCGTTGAGCACCCAGTTCTCGCCGTCGCGCACCGCCCTCGTCCGCACCGCGGCGAGGTCGGAGCCGGCCTCCGTCTCCGAGAAGAGCTGGCAGGCCAGCTCGTCCGTCCGGAGCAGTGGCCGCAGCCAGCGCCGCTTCTGCTCCTCGGTGCCCCAGACGCCGACCGCGGGGGCGACGAGCTGCTGGGTCACCGGGAAGACCTCGGCGCGCCGGGGCACCTCGAAGGCGGCCTCCTCGGCGCGGTAGAGCTGCTCGTAGTAGCCGGGCAGGCCCTGGCCCCCGTACTCCCTCGGCCAGTTGAGCGCGCCCCAGCCCTGGTCGTACCGGAGCCGCTCCCACTCCTGGGCACGGGCGGTGTGTTCGTGTTCCTGCCGCTCGGTCCAGTTCTCGAACACGGCGACGGAGTCGGAGCCGCTGCCCCATCCGCCGTCCGCGGCGACCGGCCGGGCGACCGTGGCGAGCCAGCTCCTGGCCCGGGCGCGGAACTCCGCCGGGGACGGGTCCTCACTCATCTCTTCCTCCTCCACCTGATATCAGCGGGACAGCACCGTGCAGGCGCTGACGCCGGGCGCGCCGTACACATGGGTGAAGCCGGTCCTGGGTCCGCCGGGCACCTGCCGCGCGCCGGCCCGGCCGCGCAGCTGCTGGACGATCTCGTAGACCTGGCGCAGCCCGGAGGCGCCGATGGGCTCCCCGTTGGCGATGCAGCCGCCGTCGGTGTTGACCGGCAGCGGGCCGCCGATTCCGGTGGCGCCGGAGGCGATCAGCTTCTCCTGTTCGCCGTCCGCGCAGAAGCCGCACTCGGCCATGTGCATGATCTCGGCGCCGCTCTCGGTGTCCTGGAGCTGGCAGACGTCCACGTCGGCCGGGCCGATCCCCGCCTCCTCGAACGCGGCGGCCGAGGCGTCCCGGCTGACGCTGGTCGGCTCGCCCGCCGGGACCGACGGGCTGAACACCTCGAAGGAGCCGAAGCGCCGGGTGCGTACGGCGACCGAACGCAGGGTGACCGGGGGGCCGTTCATGGTGCGGGCGGCCTCGGGCGAGCAGAGGACGAGCGCCGCCGCGCCGGCCCCCGGGGAGCAGAACATGAAGCGCGTCAGCGGGTCGCTGACCATCGCGGAGTCCAGGATCTCGGCGGCCGGGACCGGTTCGCGCCGCCAGGCCCCGGGCGTCCGGGCGCCGTTGTGGTACGCCTTCTCCGCGACCAGGGCGAGGCTCCGCGGGGTGATTCCGTGGTCGTACATGTAGCGCTGGATCTTCATGCCGAAGAACTGGGTGGTCACCATCAGTCCGTCGGTGCCGTACTCCTGGCCCAGGCCCCAGTCCTCGGGGCGTGGGTCGAAGGCGCCGCGCGGGTGTTTGTCGAAGCCGACGGCGAGGGCGACATCGGCCATGCCGGAGCGGATCGCGTTCGCCGCGGAGAGCAGGGCGCTGCCACCGGTCGCGCAGCCGTTCTTGACGTTCACGAACGGCACGCCGGTGAGGCCGAGTTGGGCGACGAGTGTGTCGGCGAGACCGGCGCTGTCGCTGCCACCGAACGCGGCGCGCACCCGGGGCCATGCGGTCCCGGCGTCCGTCAGCGCGGCGTTCACCGCGGCGACGGCCAGTTGCCGGCCGCTCAGCTCGGACCGGCCGAAGGGGGTGCGCCCGGCACCGCAGATGAGGACGTCGGTGCTCATGTTCCCTCCTCGCCGGGGACCGTGGGCCGGGCCCGCGGCACCCCGTCGCCGGCCGTCACCGTCATCGGCGCCCCGATCCGGATCCCGTCGAGGTCGTCGACGTCGAGCACGGCGGCCACCCGTACCCCTGCCGCCAGCTCGACATAGCCGAGCGCGAACGGCTCGAAGCCGCCGGGCGGGGGCTGGTACGGCGGTGACTTGGGCGCGTAACGCTGCACCGTCCAGGTCCACAGGGTGCCCGCGCCGGACAGGGCCGCCGGGTCGGCCGGCCCTCCGCAGCGCGGGCACGTGTCGTCCGCGGGGTAGAGCGACACCGAGCAGCGGGGACAGTGGGCGCCCGCCAGTCCGGCGGGCCCGCTCCGCGGAGGTGTGGTCATGGGGGTCAGCGCCCCTGCCACTTCGGCTCGCGCTTCTCCAGGAACGCCGAGACGCCTTCCTTCGCGTCCTCGGAGTTGAGCGCCACTCCCACGGCGAGGTGCTCCATGACCATCAGCGACTGGACGTCGGCGTCCAGGCTCCGGTCGATGGTCATCTTGGTGAGCCACATCATGAACGGGCTCTTGTCGACGAGGTCCCCGATGAACTCCTCGACCGTCGCGTCGAGTTCGCCGGCCGGGGCGGACTTGTTGATCAGCCCGAAGTCGGCGGACTCGATGCCGGAGAGCAGTTTGCCGGTGAGCATCAGCTCCTTGGTCTTGCGGATGCCGATCATGCGCGGCACGCGGTAGATCGGGCCGGCCCCGCCGAACAGCGACCGGCGGATGTGGAAGTCGCCGATCTTGGCGTCGTCCGCGGCGATGGCGAAGTCGCAGGAGATCATGAGCTCGAAGCCGCCCGCGGTGACATGGCCCTCCAGGACGGCGACGGAGGGGGTCTTCATCGAGTAGAGGCGGTCGCACACCTTGGCGGACTTCACCGCCACGTCGATGGCGTTCGACTTGCCGACGTACTCGGCCTTCAGGCTGTCGAGGTCGAAGCCTGAGCAGAAGGTGCCGCCGCGACCGCGCAGCACGAGGACCCGCAGTTCGGGGTCCTCGTCCACCTCGGTCACGATCTCGTCGAGCCGGTCCAGGATCGGCACGGTGACGCAGTTCTTCTTCCACGGGCGATTGAGCCAGACACGGGCGACATGACCGTCACGCTCGAACTGGATCTCGTCTTCCACTGCCATCTCTCATCTCCAAACTGAACTGAATTCACTACGATTCTGGGGAGCCTGCGACCCCCTGTCAACCCCGCCCTTGACATCGGTTCACTTCACGGAAGGGACGGTTGAACCTGTCAGATCGGGGAAACCTCTCACGTCACTGAACCAAATTCGAGATGCTCGGCAGTGCCGCGCGGTCCCTCACGCGGCCGGGAGGCCGATCAGCCCGGCGAGCCGGGCCCGGTGCTGGTCCGCGGTACCGAACAGCACCTCGGCGCTGCGCGCGCGGCGCACATAGAGGTGGGCCGGATGCTCCCACGTGAAGCCGATCCCGCCGTGCAGCTGGACATACTCGGCCGTCGCGAGCAGGAAGGTCTCCGAGCAGACCGCGGCGGCGGCGCTCGCGGCCTCCGGCAGCCTCGGAGAGGCGGCGGCCACGCAGGCGGTCGCGTACGCGGACGCCGAGCGCCCCGCCTCCAGCGCGACGAGCACATCGGCGAGCCGGTGCTTGACCGCCTGGAAGGAGCCGATCGGCCGCCCGAACTGGCTGCGTTCCCGCACGAAGCGCACCGTGTCCTCCAGCGCGTGGGCGCTGCCGCCGACCTGCTCGGCGGCGAGCCCGGCCCGCCCGGCGTCGAGGGCCGCCGCCACCCCGCCCGACACGCCGACCGGTGTCGCGGGCGCGCCGCGGAACTCCACCAGCGCCTGGCGGCGCGTCCCGTCCAGGACGCGGCGCGCCGTTCGTACACAGGTGTCCGGAGCCGGCTCGCAGGCGAAGAGCCGGGGCCCGTCGGCCGTTCGGGCCCGCACCAGCAGCAGTTCGGCGCCCGCCCCGTCGAGTACGAAGTCGGCCGCGCCCCGCAACACCCAGCCCGAGCCGCCGCGCTCGGCGCCGACCTCGGGCCCGCGGTCCTCGGCGCCGTCCCCGAAACCGGCCACGGTGGCGGTGAGCGTGCCGTCGGCGATCCGCGGCAGATGGCGCTCGCACGCGGACCGGTCACCGCTGTACAGCAGGGCGTGCGCGGCGAGGACCACCGTGGGCAGCAGCGGCGCGCAGGACAGGACGCGCCCGGACTCCTCCAGCGCCACGGCGAGTTCGGCGAAGGTGAAGCCGGCCCCGCCGTACTCCTCGGGGATGGCCAGCCCCTGCACGCCGATCTCGCGGGCCAACCGCGTCCAGAGCCGCCCGTCGTGACCGCGCGGGGTGACGGAGTGCTCACGGAGCGCCTCGGGGCCGTGGGTGTCGGCGAAGAAGTCCCGCAGGACGGTGCGGAGTTCCCGCTGCTCCTCGGTTTCGGCCAGGAGACGCGGGTCGCCTTGGTGCGGACGGGGGCTCATGGGGGTCTCCAATGCGCTCGGATACGCCGGGTTCACTCTCGTTTTGAAATTGAACTCAATTCATGAACGATACGTGCCGGATCCCCGGACGGGCAAGATGCACACGCCGCGACCCGTATTGAACTGACTTCACCTCTGTTACGGTCACGGCATGGGACTGACACGACCCCCGGCGGCCACCATGCGGGCCGTACGGATGACGGCCTGGGGAGAGGAACCGGCGTACGGGACGGTCGAGCGCCCCGTTCCGCGGGGCGCCGAGGTGGTGGTGCGTGTGGCGGCCACCGGGCTCTGCCACTCCGATCTGCACATCGCGGACGGCCCCGCGGGCGCGCTCCCCTACCGGCTGCCGTTCACCCTCGGGCACGAGGTGGCCGGGGAGATCTCGGCCCTGGGCCCGGACGCCGGCGGACGGACCACCGGTGAACGTGTCGTGGTGTACGGCCCGTGGGGCTGCGGGGAGTGCGACCGCTGCGCCGCGGGCCGCGACAACTACTGCGACCGGCGCGGCGAACTGGACTGGCACGGTGCCGGACTCGGCCGGGACGGCGGGATGGCCGAGTACGTACGCGTCCCCTCCGCCCGGTACCTGGTGCCGATCGGCGACCTGCCGGCCGAGCAGGCGGCGCCGCTCTCCGACGCGGGGCTGACCTCCTACCACGCGGTCGTGGGGGTACGGGGGGCGCTCGGCGAGGGCACCACCGCCGTGGTCGTCGGCGTCGGCGGGCTCGGCCATCTGGCGGTCCAGATCCTGCGCGCGACCACCCCGAGCCGGGTGCTGGCGGTCGACATCCGCGAGAGTGCCCTCGCCCTCGCGCACCGGTCGGGCGCCCACTTCGCCACACTGGCGCAGGAGGACACCGCGCGGGTGCTGAGGGCGCGGACCGGCGGGGTGGGAGCCGACGCGGTCCTGGACTTCGCCGGCACGAACGCCTCCCTGGAGCTCGCCACCGGTGTCCTGCGCCCGGGCGGGGAGCTCTCGGTGGTCGGCAGCGGCGGCGGCCGGCTGACGGTCCGCAAACCGGGCGCCCTCCCGCCGGGGTGCCGGCTCTCGCTGCCGTTCTGGGGCACCCGGGCCGAGCTGGCGGAGGTCGTGGCGCTGGCACGCTCGGGTGCCCTCCATGTCGAGACCGAGCGGTTCCCGCTCTCCGCCGCGGCCGAGGCGTTCGGGCGGCTGCGGCGCGGGCAGGTGCGGGGGCGGGCCGTACTCGTACCCGGCTGACACGGCACCGGTACCAGGCCGGCCCCGGCGGAGCCATCCGGCCGGCGCCGCCGCGGTCGCCCGCCGTTGTCAGCCGTCGCCGGTCGGACGGGGGCCGGGGGGCTCCGGTGGCCGCCCCGTACCCGCCGTGGTCAGCAGGTGTTCGATGCGGTCGAGCCGGTCGTGGAGGGCGCGCACATCGTGCGAGATCCCGGCCCGCCCGCCGTGTGCGGCGCGCTCGAACACGGCGGCCAGTTCGCGCAGGTCGCGCCCGGCGTCACCGACGAACCAGGTGGCGACGGCCGCCGTGACGACGCTGAACACGGAGATCCCGGCGAGCAGCACCACCGTGGCGATGACCCGGCCCGGCGCGGTGACCGGATACAGGTCGCCGTACCCGACGGTGGAGGCGGTCTCGACGGACCACCACAGCGCGAGGGGGAAGGACGTGATGGTCGCGTGCGGCGCCGACCGCTCGAACGGGACGATGATCCAGGAACCGGCCAGCAGGACGACGGCCACCGCGACCACGGCCCAGCCGGCCGCCCGTACGTGAAGACGCTGCCACCGCTCACCGCCGAGCAGCCGTTTCAGCACACGGGTGAAGGACAACAACGGCACGGACACACCTCGCTCCGGCGGCGGACAACGCTCGACCGACCCGAAACTACCCGTGCCGTGACGACCTCGGGGCCTTGACACACACGCCCGCCACGGCCACACGGAGACGGCCTCGCCGGGGGCTCCGAGGGCTCCGAGGGCTCCGAGGGCTCCGAGGGCTCCGAGGGCCAGGGTCCGGTCAGCGCGGCGTGACGAGGCGTCGTACCGCGTCCCGGACGACCGCGACGCAGTGTTCCTCCGACAGGCCGTCGGTCCCGGAGGCCCGTGCCCAGTAGGTGGCGGTCGCGAGGACCATCTGGAGGAGCTCCCCGGGATCCCACGCCCCGTCGACGGTGCCGGCGGCCTGGGCCCGCCGTACCGCTTCGATCTTCCGCTCCGCGTGCGCGCGGACGTCGCCCGTCCTCAGGGCGCGTTCACACTCCTCCTCCAGCCGCATCCAGGCCATCATCCGCAGGTCGTCCGGGTGCCGGAAGAAGTGCCCGGCAAGCCGGCCCGCGTACTCCACGAGGTCGCCGTCATCGATCCCGACGGCCATCGAACTGCGCTCCACGGCGCCGCGGACGGCCTCGTCGAACAGCGTCCGCTTGTCGCCGAAGTACGCGTAGAGCCGCTCCTTGCTCGCCCCGGCGTTCCGCGCGATCCGGTCGACGCGGGCGCCGCCCACGCCGTGGCGGATGAACTCGTCCATGGCCGCCTCAAGGATCCGCTGCCTCGCTTCCGCGCCTGTCCTTCGCATGGCGAGCAGCGTACATACAAACAAGTTTGTTTGACTTGCCCGCCGGGCAGTCGCAGACTGCTCCCATCCGCGAACCGAACTGTTCGTCCCGGCCCGGCGATCCGCGAGAGAGAACCGCCCGGCGCCCCGCGGCACACTCCCGGCTCGCCCGTTCATCCGAACCGAAAGAGGGACTTCTCATGGCCGGCACGCACGGGTCCTCCGTCGACATCACCACCCCGGACGGAACCGCCGACGCCTATCTCACACACCCGGACGACGGCGCCCCGCACCCCGCCGTCCTGTTCTACATGGACGCCTTCGGGCTCCGCCCCCACCTGAGGTCCATGGCCGACCGTCTCGCCTCCGCCGGTTACACCGTCCTGGTCCCCAACGTCTTCTACCGCCACGGCCGCGCTCCCGTGGTGGAGCTGCCCGAGTTCATCAACCCCGCCGACCGCCCGGAGATCTTCGAGAGCATCCGCCCCGCCGCTCAGACCCTCACTCCCGAGGGCGCTGTGCGGGACGCCGGTGTCTATCTCGACTGGCTGGCGGCCCACCCCCTGACCACGGGCGGCGCGGCGGGGGTCACGGGCTACTGCATGGGCGCCGGCCTGGCCCTGCGCACCGCCGGGGGACATCCGGAGCGCGTGGCGGCCGCGGCCGGCTTCCACGGGGCGTACCTCGCGACCGAGGCCCCGGACAGCCCCCACCTGCTGGCCGACCGGATCGCCGCCGAGCTCTACTTCGGCCACGCCGATCAGGACCGGACCAACCCGGCCGAGCAGATCGACCGCCTCGGCAAGGCTCTCGGCGCGGCCGGTGTCCACCACCGCTCCGAGGTCTACGCCGGCGCCCACCACGGCTTCACCCAGGCCGACACGGCGATGTACAGCGCCGAGGCGACGGAACGCCACTGGACCGCCCTGCTCGACCTGTTCGGCCGTACCCTGCGCTCCGACTGACACGCGTGGCACCGGCAACTGCCGTGTAAACCGAGGAAGTTGGAGTGGCCGGTTACGGATGAGGGGGTATGGCGGCGGAGCCCCCGCCGCGCACATACTCGAATCTCCGAAGCCCGGGAGGGGAACCTCATGGCGCAACCGCTCACTGTCGGTGCCGAGGAGGAGTTCTTCCTGGTCGATCCTGGCAGCGGGGCGGCCGTTCCCGCCTTCGAGGCGGTGAGCGCCGCCGCGTCGTCCGCCGGACCCGCCCGCCGGCTCCAGCCGGAGGTGTCCTCGGCCCTGATCGAGGCGGTGACGGAGCCGCATCGCGAACTCCTCCTGCTCGCCGACGACATGCGCTCCTTGCGCGCCACCGCCGCGGCCGCCGCCGAGGCGGCGGGCTGCGCGGTGCTGGCGTGCGGGACGGAGCTGCTGGCCGGGCCGTACATGCCGCCGACCGGGAGCTCCCGCTACCGCGCGATCCACCGGAAGTACGGCGCCCACGTGTTCGGTCACATCCCGTGCGGCCTGCATGTCCACGTCGGCATGCCCGACCGGGAACACGCCGTCCGGGTGAACAACCACCTCCGGCCGTGGCTGCCCACACTCCAGGCGCTGGCGGCCAACTCCCCCATCATGCTGGGAGAGGAGACCGGATACGCGAGCTTTCGGTCAATGTGGTGGGCCTACACACCGGTGGCGGGTCCGGCTCCGCTGGTCGCCGACGCGAGTCAGTACGACGCCCTCCTCGACCGCCTGGTCGCCTCGGGGGTGATCCTCGACCGGAAGATGGCGTACTGGTTCGCCCGTCCTTCCGAGGACGTGCCCACCATCGAGATACGGGTCATGGATGTCTGCCCCACCAGCGACACCGAGATCCTGCTGGTGGGACTGGCCCGCGCGCTGGTCGCCACCTGTCTGCAGGCGGTGGAACGGGACGCCCAGGTCCCCCTGGTCTCGGAGCAGTTACTGACCGCCGCCCACTGGCAGGCCGCCCGGTACGGCCTGGAGGGCGACGCCCTGGATGTGGCCTCCGGGCGCCCGCTCCCGGCCTGGACACTGGTGGAACGGCTGGTGAAGCACGTCACTCCCGCCCTGTCGGACGCGGGGGACCTCGCCCTCGTCAGCGATCTGCTGCTGGACCTGCGTACGCGTGGCTCCTGGGCCGGCCGGCAGCGGAGGATCCTCCGGGAGGGCGGTACCCCGGCCGACGTGTCGGCGTATCTCCGCTCCCTGTTCCTGGTGTGAGGCTCACCTGAGTGAGGGGCATGTGGGCCGGTCCCGGTGCGGCCGTCCGCGGCTCGGCACCTTGTACGGGCTCCCGCCCCGCGGCTACCGTCCCCGCACACCGATCAGGAGGCTCAGTGACGGCATCCACGCCCGAACCCGCACCCGTCCCCGTACCTGAACCCGCACCCGCCCCGCCCGGCGGCGTCGACCCGGCGTGGCTGCCGCCCGGGGTCTTCCGCCCGATCGGTTCCCGGCGCACCCTGATCGCCGGAACGGGGCCGCTGGTGGAGACGGTGCATGGTGAAGTGGCGGACGCCTGCGCCCGGTTCGGGGGGCAGGTCGTCAGGGACGCGCGGACCCGGGACATGCCGTACGACGTGGTACTGGAGGTGGCCGGGGGCGACGGCGCGGACGCCCTCGGCGGGGAGGGGTTCGCGCTGGTACGGGCCGGCGGCGTGACCCGGGTGACGGCCGGGGGTCAGGCCGGGCTGCTGTACGGGCTCTTCCATCTGGTGCGGCTCGGCGAGGCGGTCTTCCAGGGCGAGCTCCCCCGCGAGGTGCACCGCCCGGCGCTGGCGCTGCGGATGCTGGACCACTGGGACAACGTCGCCGTACATCCGGTGATGGGCCAGGTGGAGCGGGGCTACGCGGGCGGCTCGCTGTTCTGGCGGGACGGCCTGGCCCGGGGCTCGCGGGCCGAACTGGAGCGGGTGCGCCGGTACGGCAGACTGCTGGCCGCGTGCGGCGTCAATGCGGTGGCCGTGAACAACGTGAACGTGCACCGGGCCGAAGCGCGGCTGCTGACCGACCGGATCGGTGAGGTGGCCGCGATCGCGGACGCCCTGCGCCCGTACGGGATCCGGACACATCTGTCGGTCTCCTTCGCCTCTCCCGTCCTGCTCGGCGGCCTGCCGACCGCCGATCCGCTGCACGAGTCGGTGCCCGGCTGGTGGGCGGAGACGACCCGCCGGGTGTACGCGGCGGTGCCCGACTTCGGCGGGTACGTGGTGAAGGCCGACTCCGAGGGACAGCCCGGCCCGTTCACCTACGGCCGCAGCCACGCGGACGGCGCCAATCTGCTGGCCGGGGCGCTCGCCCCGTACGGCGGTACGGTGCACTGGCGGGCCTTCGTCTACGACCACCGGCAGGACTGGCGGGACCGGTCGACGGACCGGGCCCGCGCCGCCTACGACCACTTCGTGCCGCTGGACGGCGAGTTCGCGCCGAACGCGGTGCTCCAGGTGAAGCACGGGCCGCTGGACTTCCAGGCGCGCGAGCCCGTCTCCCCGGTGATCGGCGCGATGCCGGACACCCGCCTCGCGGTGGAGGTGCAGGCCACCCAGGAGTACACGGGACAGCAGCGGCACGTGTGCTGGCTCGGGCCGATGTGGAGCGAGGTACTGCGGTTCCGCCCCGGGGGCGAGCCGCACCCGAGCGTCGGGGAACTGGCGTGCGGCGGCGGCCTGGTGGCGGTGTCGAACGCCGGTGACGACCCGTTCTGGACCGGGCATCCGCTGGCTCAGGCCAACCTGTACGCGGTGGGCCGGCTGGCCTGGGGGCCCGACGCCGACCCGCGCGCGGTCCTGCGCGAGTGGATCGAGCTGTCCTTCGTCCCCGGGGAGAGCGCCGACCCCGGGCGGCTGCGCGAGGGGCTGCACGCGGTCCTGGACGGCTCGTGGCGCACGTACGAGAAGTACACGGCGCCCCTCGGGGTCGGCTTCATGGTGCAGCCGGGGCACCACTACGGGCCGAGTGTGGACGGCTACGAGTACAGCCCCTGGGGCACCTACCACTTCGCCGACCGGGACGGCGTCGGTGTCGACCGCAGCCGGGCGACCGGCACCGGGTTCGCGGGGCAGTACGCGAAGCCGTGGGCGGAGGTGTACGAGTCGCCCGGCACCTGCCCCGACGCACTGCTGCTCTTCTTCCACCACGTGCCGTACGGACATGTGCTGCACAGCGGCACGACGGTGATCCAGCACATCTACGACACCCACTTCGACGGTGTGGCGGAGGCCGAGGAGGCGCGCCGGGTGTGGGCCGGACTCGCGGACCTTGTGGAACCGGCCCGCCATGCCAGGGCGGCGGAGCGCTACGAGGAGCAGGTGCGCGGCGCCCGCGAGTGGCGCGACCACATCAACACGTACTTCTTCCGGAAGTCCGGTGTGCCGGATGCCCACGGGCGCCCCATCCACTGACACCCGGCGGCCCCGGGAGCGGGCCGTCCCGGGGCAGCCGGGTGTCAGTGGGCGCGGCCCTGCTCCGGACGGAGCACACGGACCCCGCGCGGGTCCAGTGTGAGCGTCTCACCGCGCTCGGTCCGCTTGCCGGTGAGCAGGTCCAGGGCCGTGGCGTGGGCGGTCACGGACACCGGTTCGGGCGCGTGGTTGAGCAGGAAGAGCAGCCGGGTGCCGTCGGGGGCGGTGCGGGCGGCGGTCTCGACCGACGGGTGGTCCGCGTACGGGCCGACGAGTCCGTGGCGGGCGAGGACGCGGCGTACCACCCAGTCGACGCCCGGCTGGTCGAGTGCGGTCGCGACGTACCAGCCCTCGCCCCCGCTCGCGCCGAAGGGGTGGCGGGTGACGGCCGGGGTGCCCGCGTAGAAGTCGGCCCGGTAGGTGCCGACCGGCTCGGCGCCCCTCGGCAGCACGATCTCGAAGACCAGGCGTGCCTCGGTGCCCAGGGCCTCGTCGCCCGTGCCGAGCACGACCGGGTTGGCGGTGTCGGCCGGACGCGCGTCCCACTCGTCGACGCGGACGCCCAGGAGACCGGCCAGCGGGCCGGGGACATCGGTGAGAAACGCGTTGTCGTGCTCGTCGACCCGGCCGGAGAGGAACGTCGTCAGGACGGTGCCGCCGCGCGCGGCGACGGCCTCCAGACGCGGGGCCAGATCGCCCTTCACCATGTGCAGGACGGGGGCGATGACCACGTCGTACGGGGTGAGGTCGGCGGTGACCGCCACCACGTCCACGTCCGCGCCCGCCGCACGGGCGGCCCGGTAGTAGGCGTGGACCACGTCCTGGTAGCGGACGAGGCGGGACGGCCCGTCCGAGAGCTCCAGCGCCCACCAGCTGTCCCAGTCGAAGAGCAGCGCGGTACGGGCCGGGGTGCGGGCGCCGAGGGTGGCCGCGCCCAGCTCCGCCAACTCCCGCCCCAGCTCGGCGACTTCACGGAAGACGCGGGTGTCCTCACGGCCGGCGTGGCCGATGACCGCGCCGTGGTACTTCTCGCAGGCCCCGCGCGAGGCGCGCAGCTGGAAGTACAGGGCGGCGTCGGCGCCGTGGGCGACGGCCTGCCAGGTGGCCAGCCGCAGCTCACCGGGGCGCCTGAGCGGGTTCACATCGCGGCAGGCGGTGGTGGAGGGGGTCTGCTCCATGAGCCAGAAGGGCGCGCCGTCCTTGAGACCGCGCATCAGGTCGTGTCCGAGGGCGGCCCGGGTGGGCGGGGCGTCGAGCGGCGGATAGCTGTCCCAGGAGGCGAAGTCGAGATGGGGCGCCCAGCGGTGGCAGTCCAGCGGACGGTAGGTGCCCATGAAGTTGGTGGTGACCGGTGTGTCCGGGTCGTGGGCGCGGATCGCCTCCTTCTCACCGAGGAAGCAGCCGAGGAGGGCGTCCGTGGTGAAGCGGTGGTAGTCGAGGGTGATGCCCTGGAAGGCGGTGTGGTCGGGTCCGCGCCAGTGCTCGGTGAGGGCGCTGGGCGCCTCGATCTCCTCCCAGCTCGTGTAGCGGTGCGACCAGAAGGCCGTGCACCAGGCATCGTTGAGGGCGTCGAGGGTGCCGTACCGCTCGCGCAGCCAGGTGCGGAACGCGGCGGCGCACCGGTCGCAGTAACAGGCCCCGCCGTACTCGTTGTTGATGTGCCAGGCGAGCAGCGCCGGGTGGGCGGCGTAGCGCTCGGCGAGGCGGTCCGCGAGGGCGGCGGAGAGCCGGCGGTACGCGGGAGAGCCGGGGCAGAAGTTGTGGCGTTGTCCGTAGCGGTGGCGGCGGCCCTCGAAGTCGGTGCGGTTGACCTCGGGACGGGCGCGGGCCAGCCAGGGCGGGAGGGCCGCGGTGCCGGTGGCGAGGCACACGCGCCGGTCCTCGGCGGCGGCGCGGTCGAGGATGCGGTCGAGGACGGTGAAGTCGTAGGTGTCCTCGGCGGGTTGGGTGAGCGCCCAGGAGAAGACACCGACCGTGAGGGTGTCGATACGGGCCGCGCGGAAGAGGCGGTGGTCCTCGTCCCACACGGGGTCGGGCCACTGCTCCGGGTTGTAGTCGCCACCGTAGGCGATCTTGTGGGTCTCGGGGGTGGTCATACGGTGAAGTCCTCCTGGGCCTCGGTGATCACCGGGCGGGTCGTGTGGAGCAGGCAGAGCAGCAGCGGCGCGGCGAGCAGGGCGGGCAGGGCCTCGGTGAAGAGCACGGTGAGGCCGGCGGCGAGGGCGAGCAGGGAGGCGGTGCCGAGGGTGGCCCCGCCGTGCCGGAGCATGAGGTAGGCGGCCAGGCGGGCGGTGTCGGCGGTGCGGAAGGTGAAGAGCGAGGCGAGCACGAGCGCGTACGTGCCCCACACCACCGACACCAGGCCCGTGAGCGCCGGCAGCCACGCCCACCAGCGGGGAAGCCCCGCGGCGGGGAAGTGGGCGAGCGAGAAGCCGATGACCGAGAGCCAGCCGAGCAGCGGCGCCCACAGTTTGAGCACGGGCACGGCGTTCAGCCGCCAGCCGCGCGTGTACGCCCGGGCCGGACGCAGCTCCGTGAGGTCCCGGCCGCGGCTGTGGAGCGCGTACAGCGCGGCGGACAGGGCGGGGCCGAGCGGCAGCAGACAGACGGCGGCGAGCGGCAGGTTGGACGCGTCCCGGGCGAGGAAGAGGAGGGCGACGAGGCAGGGGGCGGTGGCCACGAGGACCATCAGCTGGGTGATGAGCAGGGTGTGGACGAGGGCGGCGGCCCGGGAGAGCGTTCCCGTGCCGAAGGTGTGGCGGCGGGCCGCCTCGGGGGTACTCATCCTGGCTCCTTCTCGGGGCGGTCCGGCGGCCCGGGGTGCGCCGCCGGGCCGCGTGGTCCGGCGTACGGTGGCGGTCCGGGCGGCCCGGTGTGCACCGAGGGACCGCGTGGTCCGGTGTGCGGTGGTGCGGGCCGGGCCGGTTGTCGTCAGCCGTTCTCCTTCCTGAACCGTTCGTACGCCTTGTTGGTCACGTCGACGAACTGCTGCATGTTCTTGGCCTTCAGTTCGGCGACGTAGTCGTCCCATTCGGAGAGCGGCCGCTTGCCGAGGGCGAACTGGAGGGTGTTCTGCTTGACGTGGTCCCTCAGCGGGGTCTCCCAGAGCGTGGCCTGCTCCTGCTCCATGGCCTGGAGGGGGTGGGCGGGCTCGACGGGGAGCCGCTCGCGCCGGGCCATCGAGTCCTGGAACGTCTTCTCGTCCGCCGTGAAGGAGGACGCGACCAGGGACCAGGTGCCGCCGTAGGAGAAGACGCCGTTGGAGAAGCCGTAGTCCTTCTGCAGGTCCCTCTTCGCCTCCGGGTTCAGCCCCAGGACCTTGATGCCGTCGAGGGGCTGGTACCGGCCGGGTCCGGATGTCGTGTACGTGACGTTCCTGACGCCCCACTTGGCGAATTCCTGCCCGGCGTCCGAGTACCACAGCCAGTCCACGAACTGCATCAGCGCGACGAAGTCCTCGCTCTTCAGGGCCTTGCTGGAGATCAGCATGCCGTTCTCCAGACGGCTGCCCGCCACCACCGGGCCGGCCGGGCCGATCGGCACCGGGATCATCTCCATGGAGGCACCCTTGATCTGCTTCGCCAGGTTGGTGCGGTACTCGTCCGCCAGGACCTGCGGATTGCCGCTGATCACGAAGGACCTGCCGCCGAAGAGCTTCTGCTTGGCCTGGTCGTCGGACTGGGTGAAGCTCTCCGGGTCCACGAGACCGTCGGAGACCAGCTTCCTCAGATAGGTGAGCATCGCGCGGTACGCGTCCATGGCGCCGGTGAAGACGAACTGCTGCGCCTCGGCGTCCCAGGTGGCGTTCTGGTACCCCCAGCCGCCCTTGGTGCCGTAGGACGGGGCGAGGAAGTTGAGCAGCGCGCCGCCCGGCTCGGGCTGGTTCCAGCGGTCCGAGAAGGGATACACGTCGGGGTGGGCCTCCTTGAGGCCCTTCAGCACCGCGTGGACCTCGTCCCAGGTGGCCGGCAGGTCGAGTCCGGCCTTCTCCAGTACGTCGGTGCGCAGGACGAGGGAGTAGCCGGGTTTCACCTTCTCGTGCAGGCCCGGCAGCAGGTAGTACTTGCCGTCGGCCTGCCGGATGGAGTCCAGGTCGGCCGCCAGCCCCCACTTCCTGACCTTGTCCTGGAAGTGCGGCATCAGGTGCGCGTACTCGCTGACCGGGAGGATGGCCCCCGAGGAGACGAACGCGGTCTCCGCGCCCGGGTACGTCTTGGGGATGAGGAAGGGCGCGTCCCCCGCCCCGATGAGCAGGCCCCGCTTCTTCTCGTAGTCGCTGTACGGGACGGCGGTCGCCTTGAGTGTGACGCCCGTACGCCGGGTCAGCTCCTTCCAGAAGAGCCAGTCGTCCTTGAGCGGATAGGTCGGCATGTTGTTGTGGAGGATGGTGAAGGACAGCGGTTCGGTGGCCTTGAACTGGTCGCCCACGCCGTACTTCTTCATCGCGCCGGTCTGTTTGCGCGCCAGGTCCTTCGCGTTCCCGTCGGCCTCGCCGCTGCCGCAGCCGACGAGAACGGTGAGGCCGGCGAATCCGGCGGCGGCGAGCAGGCTCCGCCGCGAAAGCTGTCCGGAGTTCTTCACGGATACTCCTTTGTTCCGTATGCGGGTGTTCCTCCGTGGTGGAGCGGGTTCTTTCCGTGGCGGCGGTCCCGGCCGGTCCCCTGTCAGCCCTTGACCGCGCCGAGGGTGACGCCGGAGACGAAGTAGCGCTGGACGAACGGGTAGACGGCGAGGATGGGAAGGGCGGTGAGCAGAATCGTCACGGCCTGGATGTTCGCCCCCACCTGGGTGAGCTGCTCCGACTCGGCGCCCAGGTTTCCCCCGCCGGTCGCGCCGGCGATCATGTTGCGGAGATAGACGGTGACCGGCATCAGTTCGGCCCGGTCCATGTAGAGGAAGGCCCCGAACCAGGAATTCCAGAAGGAGACCGAGTAGAAGAGCACCATCGTCGCGATCACCGCCTTGGAGAGGGGCAGCACGACCCTGAGCAGAGTGCCGTAGGTGCTCAGCCCGTCGATCTGCGCGGCCTCTTCGAGTTCGGTCGGCAGCCCCTCGAAGAACGCCTTCATCACGAGCAGGTTGAAGACGCTGATCGCGTTCGGGATCACCAGCGCCCACAGTGTGTTCTTCATGTCGAGGCTGGTGATGAGGACGTAGTTCGGGATCAGGCCGCCGGAGAAGAACATGGTGAAGACGGCGATGCCGATCAGCGCGCCACGGCCCTTCAGCCGCCGCTTCGAGAGGACGTACGCGTAACAGGTGGTGAGCACCATGGCGATGACGGTGGCCACCACCGTGTAGAGGACGGTGTTGCCGTAGTTCCGCCAGAACATGCCGTCCGAGACGACGAGGCGGTACGTGGTCAGGTTGAAGCCCTCGGGCAGCAGGCTCACCTGGCCGGCCCGGATCCGGTCCTCCGCGCTGAGGGAGCGGGCGATGATGTTCACGAAGGGGTAGAGGGTCACGGCCACCACCCCGGTGAGGATCAGCCCGTTCACCCCTTGGAAGACGCGGTAGCCCCGGGAAGGCCGGTGCACCGAGGCGCGCGGGCGCGGGGCGCGGCGGCGGGGGCCGCCCGTTGTGGTCACCACAGGCTCGTCCCCACCGTGCGACGCGAGAGCTGGTTCGCGGAGAAGATCAGTACGAGGCCGATGACCGCCTCGAACAGGCCGATCGCGGCGGCGTAGCTGAAGCTGTTGGACTCCACCCCGGCGCGGTACAGATACGTGGAGATGACGTCCGCGGTGGGGTAGGTCAGCGGGTTGTAGATCAGCATGATCTTCTCGAATCCCACCGCCATGAAGGTGCCGATGTTGAGGATCAGCAGCGTGATCATGGTGGGGCGGATGCCGGGCAGGGTGATGTGCCATATCTGCTGCCAGCGGTTGGCGCCGTCGATGCGTGCCGCCTCGTACAGCTGGTCGTCGACGGTGGTGAGCGCGGCGAGGTAGAGGATGGTGCCCCAGCCGGCGGTCTGCCAGATCTCCGAGCCGACGTAGACCGTACGGAACCACTCGGGTTCCTGGAGGAACGGGATCGGATCGTGGCCGAAGGTCCGCAGCGCGTGGTTGACGGGTCCGTCCGTGGCGAGGATCTGCATCGTGATGCCCGCGACGATCACGACGGAGAGGAAGTGCGGGAGGTACGACACCGACTGCACGAACCGTTTCAGCGCGCGGGTGCGCACCTCGTTGAGCAGCAGCGCCAGCACGATCGGGATCGGGAAGCAGAACACGAGCGTGAGTGTGCCCAGCCACAGTGTGTTGGTGAAGACCTGCCAGAAGGTGGGGTCGCTGAGGAACATGTGCACGTAGCGCAGGCCCACCCAGTCCTCGCCCAGGATCGAACCGCCCGGCTCGAAGCGGCGGAAGGCGATCACGTTCCCGATCATCGGCAGATAGCGGAAGACCAGGAGGAACAGCAGCGGCAGCACCGCCAGCGAGTACAACTGCCAGTCGCGGCCCAGCGCCTGGCGCCAGGTGCGGCGCGCGGCGGCCGGCCGGCCGGGCGGGGGGTGTCCGCCGGCCGGCCGCGGCTCCGGGGGGCCGTGCGGCGGTTTCCGCGTTCCGTCCGGTGGTGGGTCCAGTGCGGTGGAGGTGCTCATGCTCGGGCCTCCGTGGTGTGGGCGGAGTGGGTGGCCGGGCCCGGGGGGACCGGCCGCAGAGGGTGGTGGTGCGTGGGTGGTTCCTGGCGCGCCCGTCGCCCCGCACAGGGGGCGTCAACTCCGCACAGGGGCTGTTACGGTCCTCCGGAGATGTTCGACCGGACAGCGGAACGGCCGGACGGCTGTGCGCCGTCCCCGACCGCCCTGCGAGGTGCCGTGCCCGCCTTCGATCTCCCCCTGGACGAGTTGCAGCGCTACCGCCCCGTGCTCGACGAGCCCGCCGACTTCGACGCCTTCTGGCAGGACACCCTGAAGGAGGCGGAAGGGGCCGGCCCGGTGGTGTCGGAGCGTCCCGTGGACACCGGTCTGCGGCTGTTCGAGACGTGGGACGTGACCTTCCGCGGATTCGCCGGCGAACCGGTGCGCGCCTGGTACACACGCCCCGCCGGGGTGTCGCGCGCCCTGCCCGCCGTCGTCGAGTACGCGGGGTACGGGCGCGGGCGCGGGCTCCCGCACGAGCGGATCACCTGGCCCGCCGCCGGGTTCGCGCACCTCCTCATGGACAACAGGGGCCAGGGGGACCGGTACGGGTGCGGTGGCGACACCCCGGACCCGCACGCCTCCGCGCCCGGTGGCCCCGGACCCGCCGCGCGCGGCCTGCTCGCGCCGCGCGACTACCACTACCGGCGGCTGATCACCGACGCGGTGCGCGCCGTCGCCGCGGCGCGCGCGCTGCCGGGCGTGGACGGCGCCCGGGTGGCCGCGGTCGGCAACAGCCAGGGCGGAGGGCTGGCACTGGCGGTCGCCGGCCTGGTCCCGGACCTCGCGGCGGTGCTGGTGAGCGCTCCGCTGCTGTGCGGGATCCGCCGCGCGCTGGACCTCGCGGGCGCCGGGCCGTACGACGAGATCGCCGCGTACCTCGCGGTGCGCCGCGAGGCCGCGGGCGCCGCGCTGCACACGCTCTCCTACGTGGAGGGGGCGTCCTTCGCGCGCCGCGCCCACGCACCGGCGCACTTCGGTGTCGGGCTGCGCGACACGGTCTGTCCGCCCAGCGGTGCCTTCTCCGCCTTCAACCGCTACGGCGAACTGACCGGCCGGGAACCGCGCCGGGAGATGCACACCTACCCCTTCAACGGGCACGAGGGGGGCGACGCGGTCCACGTACGCGGACAACTCTCCTGGCTGCGCGCGGTGATGGACGACGCGGCGGGCGGTGCGGTGGGCGACTGAGTGACGGAGGTGTCCCCCGGGACCCCTCGGACCTGGACCGCGTGTGTTCACGCCGGCTC
Source organism: Streptomyces sp. NPDC088124 (assembly GCF_040685895.1). Classification (NCBI taxonomy): domain Bacteria; kingdom Bacillati; phylum Actinomycetota; class Actinomycetes; order Kitasatosporales; family Streptomycetaceae; genus Streptomyces; species Streptomyces sp. NPDC088124. The sequence goes on from NZ_JBFBJB010000009.1 coordinate 68,946, forward strand.
CTCCCGGGTACGCGGGGTGCCGGCCGCCGACGGGGCGGAGACCGTGACCGTACTGATCCTCGGCTCCGTTCCGTCGACGTGGTGAACGGCTCCCGTGAGCCGCACGGTCTCCTCGCCGATCACCTCACCGGCATCGCGCCGGACGCCGACCGTGATCGTGCCGGGTTCGATGATCCGGCGCCCGTCGCGGCCGGTGAACGCCAGCAGCCGGGTGGGCACGGCGAAGCCGACGCGTACGGACTCCCCCGGTTCCAGATGGACACGCGCGAACGCCACCAGCTGGGCCAGCGGACGCGTGACGGAGGCCACCGGATCGGACGCGTACAGCTGCACGACCTCCGCGCCGCCGCGCCGCCCGGTGTTGCGTACGGTGACCGCGCAGCGGATCGCTCCGGCGACCTCGACCAGGGGCGCCTCGACCGCGAAGTCCTCGTAGGCGAACTCCGTGTAGCTCAGGCCGAATCCGTAGCGGGCGGCCGGCGCGGTGTCGACCCGGGTGACGGAACTCGCGCCGCCCAGCGGCGGATGCAGATAGCTGTACGGCTGGGCACCGGCCCCGCGCGGCAGGCTCATGGGCAGACGTCCTGACGGGTTGACGCGTCCGCTGAGCACACCGGCGACGGCGCCCGCCCCCTCCTCCCCCGGGAAGAAGGCCTGCACCACGGCTGCTGCGCCCTCGAACATCCAGCCGACGGCATAGGCGCGTCCGGTCAGCAGGACCACGATCGTCGGGGTGCCGGTCGCGACGACCGCCTCGACGAGGGCCCGCTGCGCGCCGGGGAGTTCGAGGTCGTCGACGTCGCAGCCCTCCCCGCTCGTACCGCGCCCGAAGAGCCCGGAGCGGTCCCCCACCACGACGACGGCGATGTCGGCGCCGCGGGCCGCGGTGACGGCGGCCGGGATGTCCTCCGTGGCTCCGTCGGCCACGCCCGTTCCCCGCGCCGCGAGGACCGTGGCGGGGGCGAACTCACGGCGCAGCGCGGCCTCGACCGTCTCCGCCCGCAGACCGGACGGGGTGCCGGGATGGTGCGGCAGGACGTGGTTGATGAAGGAGTAGCAGCCGAACAGGGCGGGCACGGAGTCCGCGTTCGGACCGATGACGGCGAGGGTGCGGACGGCCCGGGCGGGGTCGTCGAGCGGCAGGACGCCGTCGTTGTGCAGCAGCACCACGGAGCGTTCGGCGATCGTGGCCGCGAGCAGCCGGTCCTCCGCCGTGTCGAGGTCGGGGGCCGGTCCGGAGGGGGGCGTCCAGTCCGCGTCCAGCAGGCCGAGTCCGGCCTTCTGCGTCAGCACCCGCTCCAGCGCCCGGTCGACCACGTCGAGGGGGAGGCGGCCGTCGGCGACGCGCTCCTGAAGGGGGCGCAGATAGGCCACGCCCGTGGGCAGTTCGACATCGATGCCCGCGGTGATGGCCTGGGCCGCGGCGTCGCCCGGGTCCTCGGCGACCCGGTGCAGGGTCTGCAGGAAGGCCACGGCGAAGTAGTCGGCGACCACGGTGCCGTCGAAGCCCCACTCCTCCCGGAGGGTGCCGGTCAGACGGGCGGCGTCGGCGGCGACGGGCACCCCGTCGATCTCGGCGTAGGAGTTCATGACGGAGCGCGCCCCGGCGTCGCGCACGGCCACTTCGAAGGGGAACTCCAGGACGTCCCTGACCTCGCGTTCCCCGGCGTGTACGGGGGCCAGATTGCGGCCGGCCCGGGAGTTGGAGTAGCCGACGAAGTGTTTGAGCGTGGCCACGATCCCCGCGCTCTGCAGACCGCGGACGTACGCGGCCCCGGTGAGCGCGACGTGGTAGGGGTCCTCGGAGATGCACTCCTCCACGCGTCCCCAGCGCATGTCCCGGATCACGTCGAGCACGGGCGCCAGCCCCTGGTGGATGCCGAGGCCCGCCATCACACGGCCGACGCGGGCCGCCATCCGCTCCACGAGGGCCGGGTCGAAGGTGGCCCCCCAGGCCGGTGGCACCGGATAGGTGGCCGCCTTCCAGGCGGCCAGTCCGGTCAGGCACTCCTCGTGGACGATCGCGGGAATGCCGAGTCTGGTCCGTTCGCGCAGCCACCGCTGTTGGGCCGCCAGCGCCGACAGCCCCTCGGCGGGATCGAGCGGCCGGGTCCCGTAGTGGCGGGTGATCTGGCCGAGCCCGTGCGCGGCGAACTCGGCGAACCCCTGTTCCACCGTGTCCATCGCGTCCTGGAGGGGAGCCACGGCACCGCTGTCGCGGTCGACTCCCTGCCACAGGCCGACGAGTTGGGCGAGCTTCTCCTCCAGCGTCATGGCGGCGATCAGGTCGAGGACGGCGCCCCGGCCGCGCCCGAGGCCGACCGCTTCGTCATTGAGGGCAGACACGTATCACTTCTCCGCGTTCGGCGGGCCGTCCCGCAATTCCCGGCAAGTAGATCTCTGCAACCGCCCGCAAGAGTTGCGGCGGATTCATGACGCGGACGCTAAGTCCGGGTAAAAACGGGTGTCAAGGAAGTGGTTGAGAACTCGCGGACCACACATGGTTTGCATGAGGAGTTGGCGGAATATTCCGCCAACTCTTGCGGGAATTTGCGGTACAGCCGTACCGTCAGAGCGCTCTACGAGAGGGAGCCGGCATGACCGGTCGGGCAACGATGGCGGCGGTGGCCAAGGCGGCGGGGGTCTCGATCTCCACGGTGTCGCGGGTCCTCGCCGACAAACCGGATATCTCCGAGGAGACTCGGGGCCGCGTCACACGGGCGGCGAAGGAGACCGGATATGTGGCGCGCAAGGGACGGCAGCAGCCCCAGGACGGCATCCTCGACGTCCTCATCGAGGGGATCACCACCCCCTGGGCGGGGGAGCTGATATCCGGAGTGCAGACCACCGCGTTCAGCCTCGGGTACCGGCTCGCGCTCACGACCACCAGCCACCCGCGCTTCAGCGTCCGCGACTGGATCGCCGTCCGCAAAACGCGCCCCACGGACGGGGTGATCCTCGTGCTCTCCCGCGCCCGCCACGACGAGATCGCCGCACTGGCCGGTCTGTCGGCCCCGCTCATCCTGCTCGACCCGGTGGGCACCAGCGAACCCACCATTCCGACGGTCGGGGCCACGAACTGGTCGGGAGGGGCCGCCGCCACCCGGCACCTGCTCGAACTCGGGCACCGGCGCATCGGGTTCATCGGCGGGCCCGCCGAGATCCAGTGCACCCGCGAGCGGCACGAGGGCTACCTCGCCGCGCACCGTGAGTTCTCGGTCGCCCCCGACCCCGCTCTCACCCGCTACGGGGACTTCCTCCTCACCGGCGGAGTCGCCCACGGTGCCGCGCTGCTCGACCTCCCGGACCGGCCCACCGCCGTCTTCGCGGGCTCCGACGGGCAGGCCGCCGGCGTCTACCAGATGGCCCGCGCGCGCGGACTGCGCATCCCCGAGGACCTCTCCGTCGTCGGGTTCGACGACACCACGATCTGCACGATGCTCGCCCCGCCGCTGACCACGGTCCGCCAGCCCCTGGCGGAAATGGCCGCGGAGGGAGTACGGCTCATCGCACAGGAGCGGGCACGGCCCGGTTCGTCGCGGGGGCGGCGGATCGAGCTCGCGACCTCGCTCGTCGTCCGGGACAGCACCGCACCGCCCGCCGCCGTCGAGGGGACACCCCCGGTCGGCACCTGACCCGCTGGAGGAGACCGCGATGCACGGACGGACGACCGGACGGACGACCGTACGGATGACCACGGTGGCCGAGCTGGCCAACGTCTCGCAGAGCGCGGTCTCCAAGGTGCTCAACGGCCGCCCGGGCCCCTCCCCCGAACTGCGGCAGCGGGTCATGGACGCCGTCGCGGCCACCGGCTACCAGTGGCATCGCCGCGCCACGCGCCACGGGTCGGTGGAGGTGGTGTTCGGCAGTGTGGGCAGCGCCCTCAACGCGCCCCTCCTGCGCGGGTTCTCCGCCGTTCTCCGCGCGGCCGGCCGGCCGCTCACCGTCAGCCATGCCGACGGCGACCCCGACTGGCTGGAGCAACTGCTCGCCCACCGCCCGGCCGGCGCCGTGTGCGTCCTGTCCCCCGTGCCGCCCGAGGTGCGCCGGCGGCTGGCCGAGGCCGGGCTGCCCACCGTCATCCTCGACACGATCGGCGACGCCCCCGCGGAGATGAACGCCGTCGGGGCCACCCAGTGGCGCGGCGGGGCGCTGGCGGCCCAGCACCTCACGGGGCTCGGCCACCGCAGGATCGCGCTCATCACCGGACCGCTGGACCTGGTCTGCTGCCGCGCCCGCTTCGGCGGGTACCTCTCGGCGCTGCGCGAGGCGAACATCCGCCCGGACCGCGCGTTGATCCGTTCGGTGCGCTTCCAGGCGGAGCCGGCCCGGCGCGCCGCCCACGCCCTGCTGGACGACTGCCGTACCCCGACCTCCTTCGTGACCGGCAACGACCTCCAGGCCCTCGGCGTGATCGAGGCGTGCGCCGAGCGCGGGCTGCGGGTCCCCGAGGACGTCTCGGTCGTCGGATTCGACGACATCGACGCCGCGCGGTCGTCGGCCCCCGCCCTGACCACCGTCCGACAGCCCTTCGAGGACATGGCCGCCGAGAGCATCCGGGTCCTGGGCGCCGTCACCGACAACCCCTCGCCGGTCCCCGTCCGCCTCGACATGTCGGTGGATCTCGTCGTCCGGAAGTCGACCGGTCCGCCCGCCGGCCACGACGGCCGTCCGGAGTGAGCGCTCCTCGCCCGGGGTCCACCGGCGGGCGATTCCCCCATGACGAATCCCCCTGTGGGGGTGACTTGCCGCGCAAGCGGTCGCGAGAACCGGGGATGGTGTGCGCTCGTCTGGTACCAGCAAGGAATGCCCAGGCGATCGCACCCGCAGCCCGACCTTCCGGATCCAGGTCTCCCGAGTGACGGGCGGCGCCGCCGCAAGCGGATCCGTACGGCACCGCGCCGCACCGGCGGATCCACGGCGCGGCGCCCGGGGGCGCCGCGACCGGCGGGCGCGTGGGAGAGGGAATCACCGATGTCCCCCGCGCTGCGGAAGTGCGCCGCCTACGCGTGGCGGATCCTCCTCGTGGCGGCTCTCGTGTACGGCGCGCTCGTCGTGCTGGGACGGTTCCGCGACCTCGCGGTCGCGGTCTTCCTCGGGCTGGTCGGCGCCGCGATGCTGCGCCCGGTGGCGGACTTCCTGACGCCCGCGCTGCCCCGGTCGCTCGCCGTCGCGGTGGCGCTCCTCGGCAGCATCGTCCTGCTCCTCGGGGTGCTGTCCCTGGTCGGTGAGGCGGTGGCCGGGGAAACGGCCGGTCTGGAACGGCAGTTCGGCACCGGCCTGTCCAGGATCGAGCGCTGGCTCGAAGGGCCGCCGTTCCGGTTGAGCCACGGGGCGCTGACCGATGTCCGGACCAAAACGGGACAGTTCCTGTCCAGTCACCGGACCGCCGTGATCAGCACCGCGCTCACCGGCGTCGGCCGATTGATCGAGGTGCTGACCGTGCTCGCCCTGGCGGTCTTCTGCTCGGTCTTCTTCATCCACTCGGGCGAGCGTCAGTGGCGCTGGTTCTGCGATCAGCTGCCCGCGGCCGGGCGCGGCCGGACGGAGATCGCGGGGCGTGCGGCCTGGGGGACGTTCATCGGATACACCCGCGGCATCGTCCTGGTCTCCTCGACCAACGCCGTCCTCGTCGGACTGGCCCTGTTCGCCCTGGGGGTGCCGTTGGCGCTACCGCTCGCCGTGCTGGAGTTCTTCGCCACGTTCATTCCCCTGGTCGGTTCGCCGGTCGCGCTGGCCATCGCGGCGGTGGTGGCTCTGGCGCTGAAGGGGCCGGTCGTGGCGGCGATCGTGATCGCGCTCATCGTGATCATCGGCCAGATCGAAGGACACCTGCTCCACCCCCTCGTGATGAGCTGGGCCGTCCGGCTGCATCCGGTGGTGGTCGCGCTCTCGGTGCTCGGCGGCGCGATCGCCGCCGGAGTGGTCGGAGCCGTGGTGGCGGTGCCGCTGGTCTCCATCGTCTGGGCCGTCCACCAGGCCCTGCGGAGGGACAGGGAACGCGGTGGCGGTGCGACGACGCCGCGGGGCCGGCGCGCGTGAAGCTCCGCGTGGGGCACGGGCGATGCCCCCCCTCGTCACCAGTAGTGACGCCTGCCGCCCACCGCGTGCCCCAGGGCCCCCAGCGCCCACAGGATGGCGCCGATCGCGACAAGGATGATCCCGATGGTCCACAGAACGGAGACGCTGGTGACGAATCCGACCACGAGCAGGATGATGCCGAGGACGATCACCGTGTCCTCCCCTCGCTGCTGATTTCCTTGATTGTCCGCCCGCCGTGCCCGCTCCGCGATTCCGCCTCGCGGAGGTACGCGTCCAACTCGGCGGCCCCGGTCAGCATCGCCCGCCCGCGGGCGGACAGCCGGCCGTGCCAGTCGCCCAGCGCGGACTCCAGCGGCTCAAGACCGCCGGCCGCCCGCACCTGGGCGATCAGCGGTGCGATCTGCTCCAGCAGATAGCCACCGCGCCTGAGCTGGTGGGCCAGCCGGGCGTCCCGTACGTCGGCCTCGTCGTAGACGCGGTATCCGGTCAGCGGGTCGCGGCGCGGGCGGACCAGCCCGGCGCGCTCCCACGCGCGCAGCGTCGCGGGCCGGATGCCGAGCCTCCCCGCGAGCGGACCGATGAACATGGCGCCGGGCGACCGGCCGCCGGGCCCGGACTCCGTGGCCGGCCCGGACCTGCCGCCGGGCTCGCGCGGTGGGGTGGGCTCCAGGTCGTGGAGGGCGCTCTCGACGGCCTGGAGGGTCACCCGGTCGTCGAGGAGCTGGGCGTGGCTCTCGTCGATGAGGCGCAACGCCTCCTCGGCCGCGCCCCGGTTCACCGCCCGCATGATCGCCGACGCCGTCCGGTGGCCGTGCGCGGGCACCAGGGCGAGAAACGCGCGCAGCGCCCGCGCGTGCAGCGGGGTGTAGGCGCGGTACCCGTGGGGAGTGCGGCCCGCGGCCGGAAGGATGCCCGCCTCCTCGTAGTTCCGCACCGCCTGCGTGGACAGACCGTGCCCGCGCGCCAGATCGACCGGCCTGAGCCGCTCCCCGTTTTGAAGGTTCCGTCCCATGATGCCGACGATATCGCGGGAAAGTTTCCACCGAAGGTTCAACGATACCGTTGATGGCATGGATGCTGACATCAAGGACATCACCCCTGCCGCCACCACCCCTGCCGCCACAACCTCGGCCGCCACGCCCCTTGCCGTCGAGACCCGTGCCGTCGAGGCCGCCGCCGTCATGGGCCTCCTCCCCGACCGGCCGCGGCTGCTCGCCCTGGGCGAGCCCACCCATGGCGAGGACACTCTGCTCGATCTGCGCAACGAACTCTTCCGGCAGCTCGTCGAGAGCGAGGGCTACCGGACGATCGCGATCGAGAGCGACTGCGTGGCGGGCCTGGCCGTGGACGCGTACGTCACCTCGGGCACGGGCACGCTCGACGAGGTCATGGAGCACGGATTCAGCCACGGCTGGGGCGCCTTCGCGGCCAACCGCGAACTGGTGCGCTGGATGCGTGCCCACAACGACGGCCGGCCCGCGTCCGAACAGCTCCGCTTCGCCGGTTTCGACGGCCCGCTGGAGATCACCCACGCCGCGAGCCCCCGGCACGCCCTCACCGCCCTCCACGGCTACCTCTCGGCCCGGGTGGACGCGGACCTGCTCCCCTGCGCCGCGGACACACTCGACCGCCTGCTCGGCAGCGACGACCGGTGGACCGACCCCGCCGCGATGACGGACCCGTCCCGGTCCATGGGGCAGTCGGCGGAGGCCGGCCGACTGCGGCTGCTCGCCGACGATCTGGTGGCGCTGCTCGACGCCCAGACGCCGCACCTGATCACGGCGACCTCGCGGGACGACTGGGACCGGGCCCGCCTGTACGGGCGCACCGCGACCGGTCTGCTGCGCTACCACTCCCGCATGGCCGACAACTCCCCGGCCCGTATGACACGGCTGTGCGCACTGCGGGACGTGATGATGGCCGACAATCTCCTCGCCGTCGCCGCCCGGGGCCCGGCATTCGTCCACGCCCACAACTCCCATCTCCAGCGGGAGAAGAGCGGTATGCGGATGTGGCAGGGACCGGTGGAGTGGTGGAGCGCCGGCGCGCTGGTGAGCGCCCGGCTCGGGAAGGAGTACGCCTTCGTGGCCACGGCCCTCGGCACGATCCGGCACCAGGGGGTGGACACCCCGGCGCCGGACACCCTCGAAGGACTCCTGTACGCGCTCCCGGAGGACCGCTGCCTCGTCGACGCGTCGCGACTGGCCGCCTCCCTCGGCGGTACGCCGCCCGCGCCCCGCGTGTCCCCCTGGTTCGGCTACGCCTCTCTCGACCCGGCCCACCTGGCGAGCCTCGACGGCCTCGTGTTCGTCAAGGACGTCCCGCGGAGCCGCTGAGGGCGGTGCGGGCTCATCACGGGCCTGGCCGGGTCTTTCGGACCGGACACGGTCGTGTCCCCCGCCATGAGCCGCGCGACCGGTGCGGATCAGCCATGGCCGCACCGGTCGCGCCCGGCCGGAACGGCCTACCCGGGGAAGCCCGGCGTCCGCCAGGACCGGCCGTCGGGCAGGACGGCGAACGCCTCGTAGCCGTCGAGGGACTCCACCCAGTCGCGGGCCGCCTCGCCCATGGCGAAGGCGGCGGTGGCATACGCGTCGGTCAGGGTCAGTCCGGGGCCCGTGAGGGTGATGGAGGCCGGGCCGGCAGCGGGCGCTCCGGTGTGCGGGTCGACGATGTGGGCGCCGCGTTCGGCTGTGCCCGAGGTGGCGACGGCCAGGTCACGGCCGGTGACGACCGCGCACAGCGCCCCCGGACGCAACGGGTGGGCGATGCCGGTACGCCACGGCGTGCCGGGGGCCGCCTCGCCCCTGAGCCGGAGGTCGCCGCCGCCGTTGACACAGGTGTTACGGGCACCCGCGTCGTACAGGATGCGCGAGGCGTGCTCGACCGACCACCCCTTGACCAGCCCGGACGGGTCGAGCGTGGAGCCCGGCCGATGGCTGAACCAGCCGCCGCTGGCCCGCGCCGCGCCCTCGCAGAGGGCAAGGACGTCCCGTACCTCCGGCGAGCAGTCGGCCGGCCGGGTCTCGCCGCGCGCCAGGCGGCTTACGGCACTGTCCGGGCGGTACGGGGAGTACTCGGCGTCGACGTGGTGCAGCCAGGCCACGGCTTCCCGCAGGGCCGCCCCGATCGCCGGGGTGCGGGGGTCGCGGATGTCGAAGGAGAAGACGGTGCCCATGACGTGCTCGACGTGGCGCACTCCGCGCGGGGCGTCAGACACCGGCCCGGTCCAGCGCGCTCTGCAGGGATTGGATGTAGCCCTGGCTGGTGTAGCTGGCGCCGGAGACCGCGTCGATGTGCGCGCTGTGCGCCGCCAGCGCCTCCTGGGTCAGCCGGGGTACGGCGGTGGCGGCGAGCTGTCTGCTGCGGCCGTCCCCGGACGGTGCCTGGAGGACCGTGACGGCGGTCAGCTGTCCGTTCTTGACGGTGGCGGCGACCTGCACCGTGCCGTACTGGGTGGGCACGGCGTCGCCGGTGTAGCTGCCGCCGGTCGGGTGCGAGCTGCCCGGTGCGGGTGACGACGCGCTCCGCGACGGGGGCGCGGCGGGCGCCGGGGGTGGGCCCGCCGCGAGTGCGGCGGGACGGTGCGGCTTCAGGGAGAGCAGCAGGACGACGACGGCGCTGGTCGACGCCGCGACCAGCACGGCTCGGCGGACGGGTGCGGACATGCCGGGGCTCCTCAGAACGCGAACGACTCGTGGTGGATGTGGCGGCGCGGCACCCCGGCCGCACGCAGCGCGCGGCGCGCCGCGCCGGTCATCCCGGGCGGACCGCACAGGTACACCTCGTGCGCGGCGAGGTCCGGCACCAGGCGGGCCAGGGCGCGGGCGGTGAGCGGCGCGGTCCGGGCCGGGGTCATCCGCGCCGGGGCCGAGGCCGGTTCGTCGACGACGTAGTGCACGACGGCGCCCCGGGCGGCGGCGATCGCGTCGAGTTCGCCGCGCAGCGCCAGGTCCTCCGGGCGGCGGGCCCGGTAGACGAGGGTCACCTCGCCCGGCAGGGTCTCGAAGAGCGCCCGCAGCGGGGTGATGCCGACGCCGCCCGCCAGCAGGAGCACCTTGGCCGACCGGCGCCGACCGGCCGTGAAGGCGCCGTACGGGCCCTCCGCCCACACCCTGGTGCCCGGCCGCAGCGTGGCGAGGGCGGCGCTGTGGGCCCCCGCCGCCTTGACGGTGATCCGCAGCTCGCGCGGGTGAGGTGGCGCGGAGAGCGAGTACGGGTTGGCGGCCCACCACAGGCCCGGCGCCAGGAAACGCCAGCGGAAGAACTGCCCCGGGCGCGCGTTCAGTTCGTCCAGGTGCCTGCCGGCCAGATGTACGGAGACGACCCCCGGTGCCTCGTGCCGCAGAGCGGCGACGCGCAGCCGGTGGCGCAGGGCACGCCGCACGGGGACCACGAAGCGGTACCAGCCGATCAGCGCGGCCACCCCGAGATACAGGGCGTACCAGGTCACCTGGGCGGCTCGGTGGCCGACGAAGTCCGCGCCGTTGCTGAGCTGGTGGGAGAAGGCGAGGAAGACCGCCAGGTAGGTCGCGAAGTGGAGATGGTGCCAGGTCTCGTACCGCATCCTGCGGCGCGCGGCCCGTGCCGAGACGATCCCGGTGGCGACCAGCAGCAGGAAGGCGGCGGTCGCCTTGAGCATGTCCGGGTAGTGCAGGACGAGCGTGGACGTCTGCGCCACCACACCGGTGCCCGAGGTCAGGGCGTACCCGCAGATGATCAGCAGTGTGTGGGCGAGCACGAGAGAGACGGTGTAGCGGCCTCCCATGGCGTGCCAGCGGGCGAGCCGGTCGCTGCCGACGGTGTGGTCCAGGACGGGAGCGCGGGACATCAGTGCCACCAGAACCGCGCAGGCGTATCCGGCCAGCAGTCCCGTGATGCGGCCCGCGCCGGTCAGCCACCCCGCCACGCCCACCACCGAGGTGGTGTCGCGCCACCACAGCACGAGCACTCCGGCGGCGCCGACCCAGATGGCGCACTGTGTCAGCAGCGGCGCGATCGACCGCGGACGCCGCGGACGGGCCGTGCGGTCCGCCGGACGGCGGGTGGGAATCACCGTACTCATGAGGGCCCCCTCTCCTTCGATGTGAGGGCCAGCGTCACAGCGCGACCTATGAGAAGCCTCTGAGAACGCCGGTGGGCCGGTGCCTCCGGTGCACATTCAGAGGAAACTCAGAGCCCGCCGTCGCCCGGTGCCGTCGCTCGCGCGCGATGCTGGAGCCACCATGAACACGCACAGCTCCCCGCCCCGCCTGTACGGCGACGACGGCGGTCCCGTCCGGGTACTCGTCGTCGACGACGAGCCCGACCTCACCGAGGTCCTGTCCGGCGTGCTGTCGGACGAGGGCTGGCAGGTCCGCACCGCCGCCGACGGGGCGGGGGCCGTCGCCGCCGCCCGCGCCTTCCGGCCGCACGCCGTCGTCCTGGACTGGATGCTGCCCGACATGGACGGTCTGCGGGTGCTGCGGGAGCTGCGGGCGGCGAGCGGGGAGCTGGGACATGTGTGTGTCCTCTTCCTCACCGCGCGGGACTCCGTGGAGGACCGCGTCACCGGGATCACGGCGGGCGGCGACGACTACGTGACCAAACCCTTCAGCCTCGAAGAAGTGCTGGCCCGGCTGCGCGGGCTGCTGCGCAGGGCGGGCATGGCGCGCGACCCCGCCGCGGGCCGGCCGGACGGCGAGGGCCTGCTGACCGTCGGCGACCTGGTCATGGACGAGGAGGCGCGCGAGGTGACCCGGGGCGGCGCGCTCGTGGAACTGTCCCGTACGGAGTTCGAACTGCTCAGGTTCCTGATGCGCAACCCGCGCCGTGTGATGTCCAAGGCGCAGATCCTCGACCGTGTCTGGTCGTACGACTTCGGTGGCCGCGCGCATGTCGTCGAGCTCTACATCAGTTACCTGCGCAAGAAGGTCGACGCCGGCCGGACCCCGATGATCCACACCGTGCGCGGGGTGGGCTACGTCCTCAAGCCGGCGCCCTGATGCGCGCCGGAGCCCGTGCCCGGGCGGTCGGCCTGACGCGGCGGCTGCGCCCCCGCACCTTGCGCGGTCAGCTCACCGGTGGGCTCGTCGTCCTGCTGGCCCTCGCCTGCCTGGCCGTGGGCGTCACGACCGTCCTGGCCCTCGAAGGGTTTCTCGTACGCCGGCTGGACCAGCAGCTCACCGCGTCCGGGGGGCGCTTCGCGGCGAGCCTGGAGCACGAGGCCACACCGGACTCCGACAACCGGCCCGACACCCGGGGCCAGTCGGAGGGCACGTTCGGCGCGCGCCTGCTGCACGGTACGACCACCCGGGCGGCCGTCGTACGGGACCGGACGGACGCCCCGGTGCCCCTCACCGCCGAGGACCGGCGGACCCTGGCCGACGTGCCCGTCGACGGAGACGGGCACAGCCGACGGCTGTCCGCTCTCGGCGCCTACCGGCTCACCGCCGTACGGGGCGACGACCAGGACGTCCTGATCACCGGATTGCCCCTCCGGCCGGTGGAGGAGACCGTGCGCCGGCTGGAGGGCGTGGAGGCGGTGGTCTTCGGCGCCGCCCTGGCCGCCACCGGTGTCGTGGGTGCCCTGTGGGTACGGCTCTCCCTGCGGCCCCTGCGGCGTGTCACGGCCACCGCGGCGAGCGTGGCCGAACGGCCCCTGGCCGACGGTGACATCGCCATGCCGGAGCCGGTCCCGGTCGCCGACCCCAGGACCGAGGTGGGTCAGGTGGCCACCGCCGTCAACCGCATGCTGGGCCATGTCGGCGGCGCCCTGGAGCGGCGCCGGGCCAGTGAGGAGCGGCTGCGCCACTTCGCCGCGGACGCCAGCCACGAACTGCGCACCCCCGTGGCCAACATCCGCGGTCACGCGGAGCTGGCGCTACGGCACCGGGGCCCCGTACCGCCCGAGGTGCGGCGCGCGCTGGACCGGATCCACGCCGAGTCCCGGAGGATGAGCCGCCTCGTCGACGATCTGCTGCTGCTCGCCCGGCTCGACGCGGGGCGCGCCCTCGACCGGAGCCCGGTGGATCTGACCCGGCTCGTCCTCGACGCGACGGAGGACGCGCGCGCCGCGGGCCCCGGGCACCGGTGGCTGCTCGACCTGCCCGAGCAGGCGGTGACGGTCACGGGAGACGAACACCGGCTGCACCAGGCCGTCGGAAACCTCCTGGCCAACGCCCGCACCCACACCCCGCCCGGCACGGAGGTCAGCGTACGGCTCCGGTCCGGTACCGAGCCCGACGCCGGCCACCCCCGGGTCAGGGTCACGGTCGCCGACAACGGCCCCGGCATCCCCGCGGGACTCCGGCCCGAGGTGTTCGGCCGCTTCGTCCGCGCGGACCACAGCCGCTCGCGCACGGCGGGCAGTACCGGCCTGGGACTCGCCATCGTCCAGGCGGTGGTGACCGCGCACGGTGGCACGGTCACCGTCACGAGCCGCCCCGGGCACACGGTCTTCACGGTGGAACTCCCCGCGCCGCCACCGGAGCCGTAGCCCCTGACAACGCCCCGCGCGGAGGCCTCCCGCGCCCCGGGGCCCCACGCCCCCGCGCCCCCCTGTCGGACCACTCGGGAGCCCGCGGTGCGTCGTGTGGTGGGGCGCGCCGGGCTGGGGAAGACTGACTGCCGGGGGGACCATCGCCCGGCGAAAGAGACCGCACCATGACCATGGACGCCGAGCCGGCTCCCGTTCGAGTCCTGGTGTTCGGCGCCGCACTGCGCGCCGGGTCCACCAACGCGCGGCTCGCCTCGCTCGCGTCGGACCTGATCACCGGGACCGGTGCCGAGGTCGACCTGGCCAGGATGCGGGATTTCGACATGCCGCTGTACGACGGGGATGTGGAGGATGCCGAAGGGCTGCCCGCCGGTGCCCTGGCCCTGTGCGAAAGGATCAAGCGCTGCGACGCGTTCGTGATCTCGTCGCCCGAGTACAACGCCTCCGTTCCGGGAGTGCTGAAGAACGCCGTCGACTGGGTCTCCCGGGTACAGCCGCAGCCGTTCAAGACCAAGCACGCGCTCCTGGTCTCGTCCTCCCCGTCGATGATCGGCGGCAACCGCGGCCTGTGGGCGCTGCGGGTCCCGCTGGAACACCTCGGGACACGGGTCTATCCGGACATGTTCAGCCTGCCCCGTGCCTACGATGCCTTCACCGAGGACGGCCGGCTCGCCCACCCCGGCTCCCAGGAGCGGCTCACCGACACCGTCTGCGGGTTCATGCGGCTGGTCCGCGCCGACGTGGAGTTCGTGTGCCTGCGGCGCCGCTGGTACGAGTTCCCCGGCGACCGCACCGACGCCCCGGTCACCCACCGGAGCGAGGAATAACCTGTTACGGGCGGCGGCCCCACGCGGAGATCATCGGGGCGGTGGCCAGGTCGAGGCGTCCGGTGGCGACGTGCGCGAGGTGGCGGTCGATCTCCTCGTCGGTGGCGAGTCCTTCCGCCACCAGACGGCCGCGGATCTGCCGCACCGTCGCGGCCTCAAGAACGGCACACGCCGGCGAGGTGATCGGAAAGTAGGCGTCGGCCCGGACGTCGTCCAGACCGGCTTCACGCAGCAGCCTGGGCAGGGTGCGCCCGTACGTGAGGTCCGCGCCCCGTGCCGCCATCAGGGTGCGGAAGCCGGACCGCAACCGGTTGGCGAGCCTCTGTTCGGAACCCGATTCGTCCGGGCACAGCAGCGGCTGCAGCCCGGGGTCGGCGTCCTCCAGGAGCAGTCGGCCGCCGGGCCGGAGCGCCTGGACCATCCGGCGAAGCGCCTCGGCGCGGTCGGTGACGTGGACCAGGACAAGTCGGGCGTGGACGAGGTCGAAGCCGCCGGGCGGCGGCGGGTCGGCCGCCACGTCGTGGCGCAGCACCTCGATCACCCCACCGGCGATGTCCCGGGTCCAGGACACGTCGATGTCGGTGGCGACCACCCTTCCCTCGGGGCCGACCCGCTCGGCCAGCCCGAGGGGTACGGACGGACCACCGGCTCCGACCTCCCAGCAGCGCATGCCGGCCGCGATCCCGAGCTGGTCGACGTGCCGGAACGTCACCGGATCGAACAGCTCACCGAGGGCCTCGAATCGGGTCCCCGCCTCCGATTGCCGGTTGTCCAGCAGGTAGCCCTGATCCGTGTCGTGCTCAGCCATGCGGGGATTCTGTCAGGTGCCCGGGACACCGGGTTCACTCAGTGCCGGCGGAGAGGTCCGGTGCGGCGCTGACGATCGCGTGGACGGTCTCGGTGACGAGCCGCCGGTCCAGGGGCGCGCCGTCGAAGGCGCGGTGCATGGGCCAGCCCTCGATCAGGGCGTCGAGCGCGCGGGACACCCCCGGCGTGAAGTAGAGGGCGAGGCTGTCCCGGCTGCGTTCGAGCCAGGTGCGGGCCGTGAGGGAAACCGCCTCGTTGTGGTTGGCGTAGGCGTACATCTCGAAGATGAGCGTCATGTCGCGCTCCGTGGCGTAGGCCGGCCCGCAGATCAACTCGACGACGGCCGCCTCGGCTTCGGCGGCCGATCCGGCGGCACGCATGGTCTGCCGGTAGAGCGTGGACATGGTGTCGGCGAGACGCACGAACGCCTGCGCGAGCAGATCGTCGATGCCGTCGAAGTAGTACGTCAACGAGCCGAGCGGAACCTCCGCCCGCGCCGCGATCCTGCGATGGGTGGTCCGGTGCACCCCGCTCTCGGCAATGACGTCGAGGGCGGCATCCAGGATGCGCTCCTTGCGTCCGGGGTCGTTGGGGATCTCGCGTCGTGTGCCGGTCACGCGTCCAATGTGCCATGAGGCACCCCTCAGCAAGTGTGTACAGACGTACACGCTAGTGCGTACGATGGTACACACTCTGCTCGTATGTGTTTGGGGAGCCCACCGTCCATGACCGCCGAACCCGCTCTGCGCCGTACCGCCGTCTTCGCCTTGTTCTTCGTTCCCGGCCTGACCATCTCCTCCTGGGTGTCGCGCACCCCCGACGTGCGCGACCTGGTCGGCGCCTCCACGGCGCAGATGGGCCTCATCCTGTTCGGGCTCGCGGCCGGGTCGATGATCGGCATCCTGTGCTCGGGCCCGCTGGTGGCCCGCTGGGGCGCCCGGCCCGTGATCGCGGTCGGGACGACGGCGGTGGCGGCCGGCGCCGGGGTCGTCGGCATCGGGGCCGGCACGGGCTCGGGGCTCGTCGTGGCGCTGGGCCTGGGCCTCTTCGGCCTCGGGATGGGCGGCGGCGAAGTGGCCCTCAACGTCGAGGGCGCGGAGGTGGAGCGGTTGCTCGGCCGCTCCACGATGCCGGCCATGCACGGCTTCTTCAGCCTCGGTACGGTCATCGGCGCCCTCGGCGGAATGGGCCTGACCGCGGTCGAGTTCCCGGTCCTCGTCCATCTCGCGGCCGTCGCGGCCGTGGTCCTGACCGTGCTGGTTCTCGTGATCCGCCGGGTTCCCCCGGGCGTGGGCCGACGGGCCGGCGCCGCGGACCGGGCACCGGACGCGGAACGCACGCCGGTGTGGAGGGACACGAAGCTGCTGCTCATCGGATGCGTCATCCTCGCCCTTGCCATGGCCGAGGGGACGGCGAACGACTGGCTCCCGCTGGTCATGGTGGACGGCCACGGCTTCGACCCTGCTCTCGGATCGGCCGTGTACGCCGCGTTCGCCGCCGCGATGACGGTCGGGCGCTTCGTCGGCGGGCGCGCCGTCGACCGCTTCGGGCGGGCCGCCGCGCTCTGCGCGAGCGCGCTCATCGGGGCGGCGGGACTGGCCCTTGTGATCTTCGTCGACCATCAGGCCGTCGCGGCCGCCGCGGCCGTCCTCTGGGGCCTGGGAGCATCGCTCGGGTTCCCCGTCGCGCTCTCCGCGGCAGGCGATTCCGGCGACGACTCCGCCGCCCGCGTCGCGCTCGCCGCCACCGTCGGCTACGTCGCGTTCCTCGTGGGGCCGCCCTCCCTCGGGTACCTCGGCGAACACTTCGGACTGCGCCAGGCCCTGCTCCCCGTTCTCGTCCTGGTGGTGGCCGCCACCTTCGCGACGCCCGCCGCTCGCTCCCGGGCGCCACGGGTCATGGAGCGGCACGGCGGATGATGCCGGCGGCCCGGTGAGGCGGTTCCACCGTCGCGCGACGGTGACCGGGTTGATCCCGAGCACCTCGCCGATCAGCGTCCAGGGGGCCCGGGGGTGGATCTGCAGGGCGTGCACGAGGCCACGATCCAGCTCGTCGAGCTCCGCCACGGCACTATCCTGCGCGCTCAGGGGCGGCGCTTCTCTGCGTACCGGAACGAATTCGGCACGGAAACTGTGCTGTGGGCAGTCTCACGTCCGGCCGCGTCGCGGACCTCGTCGTGTGCGACGGGGATCCGCTCACCGACATCGGCGTGCTGGGCGATCCGGCCCACATCGTGTGCGTGATCCAGGACGGTGTGGTCCGCAAGGAATCGCTGCGGCCGGGCACCCCCGCCGCGGGGCGGCCATGATGCCGACGTGGCGCCGGTCGCCCGCCAGGCGCACATGATGAGCGATCCATAGCGTCTTCTACGGTTCGACCTGCCGCTCCGGTCCGGGGCGCGCATCGGTCCGGACTGAGCACACCGGTCCGGGGCGCGCATCGGTCCGGACCGAGAGGACGCGGCAGGCACGGTCTTCCGTCGTGGTGGTCGGCGATCCAGCCACTCCGTGACCACCGGAAGCCGTGCCCGCGCGTGTACCGGCTACGACGAGCCCACCGGAAAAGGGGCGGGGCCCCGGGCTCAGGACAGGAAGCCGCCGTAGGGACCGTTCCGGATCCGGTCCTTCTGCTGCTGGCTGAAGTGGCAGTTCGGATACTCGTAGAACGAGCCCGACATCGGCGTGCCGTCGGTCTGCGAGGAGTCGGGCAGGCCGAGGGCGTGGCCCAACTCGTGCACCATGCCGCCGTACCACCGGTTCATCGGGCCGTTGACCCCGGCGGCGCCGTCGGCGTCGTGGCCGCTGAGGATCACCCAGCCGCTGCCTCCACCGCCGCCCGAGACACCCGTCTTCTCCGCGCTCACTTCGCCGACGCACAGCCAGCGGGGGTCCGGGGATCTGAGGCCGAACCTGGCCATCAGCTCCTGCTGCATGTTGAAGACCACCCACCAGTACGCTTCGCCGCCGTTCGGTGTGTTCTCGTACCAGGCCCGCCCGTGGTTGCCCTGGACCACCTCCACCGCCGGGTCGTTCAGCTTGAACGTCACACCGAGTTCCTGGCGGTAGTAGCGCTGTGACTCCCGCATGACGCCGGTGATGCCGTTCGGGTACCGCGAGTCGTTCGCCACATCCGAGGGCCTGAGCCAGAACACTCGTACCGTCCCGGTCGGCGGGTCGGCCGCTCTCCGGTCCGCCGATCCCGGCGCCGCCTGGGCGGTGCCGGTGAACGCCCCGGAACCAACACCCGCGATCCCCCCGGCCGCCACGGTCAGTACCGAGCGCCGCGTGAACTTACATCCTTCCACCGGACATCCTCTCCATTGAGGCATGGACATGACCAAATCACGCTCGGCGACCAGTGTGCGACATGGCGGCTCCCCGGGCGTAGCTGACATCAAGCCGCAGTCGGGGAAGTTGAGTTCCCCCGGCTCGGCGTCGCCGCTACGACGGTCGCGAGGCGGGCCCTTCCGTGGACAGGACGCGCAGGCCGGGCGCGCAACCGGCCACCAGCTCGGCGCGTTCGGAAGCGGGCAGGGAGTTCGCGGAACCGCGGCGGCCGGGGTCGAGAAGGGCGTCGGCGGAGCGGAGCCACTCCGGCCGCGGGGCGACGCCGATGAACTCGGCCATACGGGTCAGTTCGGTGGCCGGGTCGTCCAGCAGGTCCTCGTAGGCGAGGGTGGCGCCCCGGCCGACGGGCAACCGGGCGATGAATTCCGTTCCGTCGGTGACCAGTTGGGACCACAGGGCGCCGAAGGTCCGCAAGGGGATGGGGTGATGGGTCACCAGGGCGGGATCGAAACGCTCGCCGAGCAGCGTCGTCAGAGCGGGAGGAAGCGTCCGGACGTGGGCATCGGTCAGCTCGTCGAGACGAGTGACCTCGCACCGGCGGAGGATCTCCCGCGTCAGACAGATCACGCGGTAGCCGGGGTGGCGGCTCATCGACAGCGCGCAGTCGGGGCCGTCGCGGAACAGGTGGACGAACCGCGCATCGGGGAACGTCTCGCGCAGGAGAGGGGCCCAACCGGTGGAGTAGCCGGAGCGCTCGACGACATGGGACCGCCCCAGCCGGGCGCACAGATGTCCGAAGAGCGCCCGGTGATGGCCGGCCGGGGAGCGTTCCGGCCAACGGACCACCGTGCGCTCCAATTCGTCGAGGAGCCCGTCGGGATCCTCTGTGAGATGTGGGAGCACCATCAGCGACAGGCCCGGGATGCCCGTGGTGGACACGTCGTACCGCCGCCCGGGCTCGCGGGTGTACAGGAATTCCGGCATGGGCAGCCCGCTGCGGAGCATCTGCGCGAAATACGGTGTGGGCGTGGCCAGGGTCCGCCAGAACTCCTCCCCGGTCAGCCGGCCTTCGGGGAAAGCGGTCTCCCCGACGGAGGCCATGTACTCGTTCAGGCTCAACACGTCCGGGTGCATGGCCAGGATGCGGGAGAGCGCGGTCGACCCACTGCGACCGGTGCCGATGACGAAGGTCAGGGTGCGCATGGATGTCCTTCCGCCAGGGGGAATGAGCGTGCCCGCCGCCGAGCGCGCCACAGACTATCCGCCGGCGGACGCCTCCGGGCCCCGTCGCACGTACGACCACCCAGGGCCGGCCGCTGACGCGGCGGGCGCTCCCTGATCCAGCCTGATCCGGACGCCAGGGCCTGGACCACCGCACCTCGCGCAGCGTCTGCCGCGACGTCGGATGCGCGCGCGACCGGCAGCCTGGGGGTGGCGTACCCCGGATCAGAGCGGCCTGGCCGGCCTCCCGTGCGGCGGACATGCTCGGTCCCATGACCAACAACCTTTCGGAAAACATCTCCCTGTCGGCTCCCGGTGCGTCCGCGGGGCTGCTCGCCGGCCGGGTCGCGGTGATCACCGGGGCAACCGCCGGGATCGGCGCCGCGACCGCGCACCGCTTCGCCTCGGCCGGAGCGGCGGTCGCTCTGCTCGGCCGGCGGTCCTCGCGGCTGGACGATCTCGCCGCGACCCTGCGCAAGGAAGGCTCCGCCGAGGTCCTGCCCCTCGCCGTCGACGTCACCGACCCCGCCGCGCTGGCGACCGCGGCGGCGACGATCCGTGGCTCCCTGGGCAGCCCCGACCTGGTCGTCGCCAATGCCGGTGTGATGCTCGGAGCGCCGTTCGACGAGGCGGACACCGCCGAGTGGGACCAGATGATCGACGTGAATCTCCGGGGACTCCTGACGACCGGCCGGGTCTTCATCGACGACCTGCTCGCCGCTGCGGACGCCGGGCGGGCCGCGGACCTGGTCAACATCAGCTCGATCGCGGCCGAGGTGATCTTCGCCGACTATCCGGTCTACGGTGCGACCAAGGCCGCGGTCACCCAGCTGACCCGCAACCTGCGCGCCTCGCTCGGACCTCGCGGCGTACGGGTGCGGTCCGTCGACCCGGCGTTCGCCATCACCGAACTCGGCGATTCCATGGCGCACGAGGCCACCCGGTTGGGGCTGGCCGAGATGCGGTCGGCGATCACACCCATCACCGCCGGCGACGTGGCCGACGCGATCACGTACTCGGTGGCGGCGCCGGCCCGGGTCAACATCGCCGAGCTGACGGTCGTGCCCACCCAGCTCGGCTGAGAGCACTGGTCCCGCCGCCCCGGGCGGTTGCCGTCCCCGTGGATCCGGTGGCGTCAGGCGGTCAGGACGGCGAGGGTGGCCTCCAGATCGGCCGTCCTGGGCTGGTTGTGGGGAAGCCTGGCGAGCACTGCGGCCATGCCACAGGTGTTGGTCACGGCGGAAAGGACCAGGCCGCCGGCGATGCCCGCGGACAGCCGGCGCGCCGCGCTCCACTTCTGTCCGGCGGCCAGGCCGGCCAGGACGAGGAGTCCGGCGGTGAGGCGGACCTGGCGCTCCATGGCCCAGGGGGTGCGGGTGCCGGCGGGGCGGTGGGTGTCGTGACCGAGCTGTGTCCAGGCGGTGGTGCCCCCGGTGAGCGTGGCAGCGGTGATGCCTTGATCGGCCAGACGCCGGCAGGCGGTCGCCGAGCGGGCGCCCGAGGCGCACACGATGAGGAGATCACCGCGACCGGCGGCGGTCCTGAGGGCGGGCAGCGCGGTGTCGAGGTGGTCGAGGGGGATGTTGTGGGCGCCGGGCAGGTGGCCGGTGGCGTATTCGCCGGGGGTGCGCACGTCGATGACGGTCAGTTCGTGCAGCCGGGCGTTGGCCCGGTCGGCGGTGAGGGCGGTGTATGCCACGGGGGATCGTCCTTTGTTCGGTTAAGGTGGCCCTTTCGGCACGATACCCAAGGGGGTATCTCGAAAGGAGTGTGGGTCGTGGAACTGGCGATGGCGGCTGAGGAACTGAAGACGGTGGTCAACCGGCTGCGCCGGGCCCAGGGTCAGATCGCCGGCGTGATCAAGATGATCGAGGAGGGAAGGGACTGCGAGGACGTGGTCACGCAACTCGCGGCGGCTTCCCGGGCCTTGGACAAGGCGGGTTTCGCGATCATCGCCACCGGTCTGCAGCATTGCCTGACCGATGAGGACATGGCCGCGTCCGGTGACCGGGAACAGATGCGCGCGCGGCTGGAGAAGCTGTTCCTTTCTCTGGCCTGAGCCGTGGCGCCGCGTCGCCGCCCGACTCATCAGGTGAGGGCGTCGATCAGCATGAAGGCGGCCACAGCCAGCAGCACGACGGCGAAGGCGCGCCGCAGGAGCGTGCCGGTGACCGCGTGGGCCAGGCGCTTGCCGTCCCAGGCGCCCAGGATCGCCGCCCCGGTGAAGGGGCCGATCACCGCCCAGTCGATGGAGCCGGTGGCCCCACCCCGGGTGGTCAGGGAAGCGAGCGAGTTCGCCGAGATGACCAGCAGGCTGGTACCGACGGCGGCTCGCATCTCGAAGGCCAACACGGTGACCAGGGCCGGGACCGCAAGGAAGCCTCCGCCGACGCCCAGCAGTCCGGTCAGGGCGCCCAGTCCCGCGCCGGCGCCGGCCGCCTTGACGGGCCCTGCCCCGCCGACCGTCGAGCCGGTGACGGCATGGCCGGGGCGCAGCATCCTGATGGCGGCGAGCGCGGCGACGGCCGCGAACGCGGCGGTCAGCACCGGCTGGGGCAGGCGGGACGCGGCGGCTCCGGCCGCGGCGGCGGGCAGGAGTCCGGCCGCCGCGAAGAGGGCGCCGGCTCTCCAGCGGACGTTGCCCGTACGGGCGTGGGCGTACAGGGCGGTGAGTGAGGTGGCGGTGACGATGACCAGGCCGCCGGTGGTGGCCGCGGCCGGCGTGAAACCGAGCAGGTAGATCAGCGCGGGTACCGCAAGGACACTGCCGCCTCCGCCGAGCGCGCCGAGCGTGAGTCCGACCACGGCCCCGGCGATCAGGGCCAGGATCAGCGCGCTCACGCTATGACACCGCCGCCGTCGCCCCGATCGCCGGTGACCGGCAGGCCCGCGCGGGCCCGTGTCGCGCGGACGTCCGGCGGAACGGCCGGGCCGGCCTCGATCCGCCGGTGGGCCCGTTCCGCGGTGAGGCGGCGGCCCGGACCGCGACCAAGAAGCGAGATCATCGTTTGATCACTTTTCATGTGAGTGGCGTGGCAGGGCGCGTCAGTCGGTGGCGTCGGCGCGCGTGAGGGTCAGTCCCGCCTCGGTGGCGGCGTCGAAGCCGTCGTCGACGGCGATGACATCGCGGCCGGCGGCGTCGAGGAGTGAGGCGGCGATCGCCGCGCGCGTCCCGCCGGCGCAGTGCACCCACACCACTCCGTCCGGCACCTCGCCGATGCGGTCGCGCACCTCGTGGATCGGCAGGTGGACCGAGCCCTCGACCCAGCCGCCCGCGCGTTCCGAGTCCCGGCGCACGTCCAGGACGACCATGTCGTCGCCACGCCCGCGAGCAGCGGCGAGGTCGGCGAAGCGGGCGCGGGAGAGGGAGGCGAGTTGCTCGCCGTCGCGGACCCAGCCGGCCGGGTCGCCGGTGGCGGCGGCGGCCGGGCGGTCGATGCCCACCCGCACGAGTTCCCGCTGCGCGGCGGTGATCCGCTCCGGGGTGTCGGCGAGCAGGGTGACGGGTTTGCCCCACGGGATCAGCCAGGCCAGATAGGTGGCGAGCTTGCCCTCACCCTCGAAGTTGAGCGATCCGGCCACATGCCCCTCGGCGAAGGCCGAGCGGCCGCGCAGGTCCACCACTCACTCACCGGCGGCCAGCCGGGAGGCGATCTCCTCGGCGTCCGCG
This sequence comes from Streptomyces sp. NPDC088124, assembly GCF_040685895.1. Classification (NCBI taxonomy): domain Bacteria; kingdom Bacillati; phylum Actinomycetota; class Actinomycetes; order Kitasatosporales; family Streptomycetaceae; genus Streptomyces; species Streptomyces sp. NPDC088124. The sequence continues at coordinate 92,277 of NZ_JBFBJB010000009.1, forward strand.
TGCCGGGGCGGAGTGAGGTCGACCGGTGCGGGGCCCGCGGCGTTGGCCGGGCCCATGTGCGTGTAGTACGCGGGCACATCGTCGAGCCCGGCGAGCAGCCGGGCGACGAAGGTGTCCACGTCCATGGTCAGTGCGTCGTTGGTCCTGCGCTCATCGCCGATCGTGGTCGCGTCCCTCTCGGCCTGTGAGGCGGAGCAGAAGCTGCCGAATCCATGGGTGGGCAGGACCGGCACCTCGTCGTCCAGCTCATCGGCCAGCCGGTGGGCGGAGGCGTGCTGGGCGCGGGCCAGTCGCTCGGTCAGCCCGGGTTCGACCAGGTCCGGGCGGCCCACCGCGCCGATCAGCAGCGACCCGCCGGTGAACGCCGCCACACCGCGCCCGTCCTCGGTCAGGGTGTAGGAGGTGTGGTGCGGGGTGTGCCCGGGAGTGGCCGTCGCGCGCAGCGCCAGCCCCTCGTCCACCGTCACGGTGTCCCCGTCGGCGACGGGGGTACGGGCGAACGACACATGCGCCCCGGCCGGCACCAGGTAGTGGGCGCCGGTGACGCGGGCCGGCTCCGGGCCGCCGGTGACGTAGTCGTTGTGCACATGCGTTTCGGCCACGAAGGCGATGCGTACCCCGCGGCGGGCCGCGGCGGCGATGACCTGGTCGATGTCGCGCGGCGGGTCGATGACCACCGCGGCACGGGTTCCGCCGGCCAGGTAGCTGCGGTTTCCCAGGCCCTGTATCTCCAGGGTGTCCACAAAGAACACGGTTCACTGCCCCCCGCAGGCCGCCTTCCCTCCCGGTCCCGCCTTCAGGAAATACGGATGCGAGGTGCTCAGTCCGTCGACTGCACCGGCTCGGCCACCTCGTCGGTCGATCCGGCCCGCTCTCCGCCGAACACCTCATCGACGAGCCTCTGCATCGCCTTCTGGAACGCCCCGGCCAGCGACATCGCCGCGTCGTCCACATAGTTGAGCGCGGCGGTGAGGGTCTTGCTGCCGTCGGCCGTGCTGTACATCAGCGCCGCGTGGCCCGCGGCGCCGCCGTTGTGGAAGAGGAGGGTGTCGCCGTCGGGGCCCGTGTCCTGCACACGCAGCCCCAGGCCGAAGCCGCTCTCGGGATGCGGCGTGCGCATCTCGGCCAGCAGCCCGGCCGGCAGGAGCTTGCCGCCCGCCAGCGCGGAGATGAACGTGTGGAGGTCCTGGGTGGTGGAGATCATGTCTCCGCCGGCGGAGACCCAGGAGGGGTTGTGGCGGGTGATGTCGACCGTCTGCTGTCGGCCGGCTTCCTCGTACCGGTAGTAGGCGTGGGCGTGCGGCTCGGGAATCTCCGGCGAGGTGTACGGCACCACGGTGTCCGACAGGCCGAGCGGACCCAGGATCCGCTCTTGCGTCTCCTCGGCGCACGAGCGGCCGGTGACCTTCTCGACCAGCAGCCTGGCCAGCACGTAGTTGGTGTTGGAGTAGCTCCAGCCCGTCCCCGGCTCGAACCGCGCCGGCTTGGACAACGCCAGCCGTACCAGCTCTTCCGGCGAGTAGGTCTTGAACCGGTTGTCCACCCACTCCCGGCCCGAGATGGTGGAAGGGATCCCCGCTACGACCGTCCCGTCCTCGAAGAGCTCGCCGGTGAAGTTGAACACCCCGCTGGTGTGCTGCAACAGCATCCGTGCCGTTATCCGTCGGTCAAGGGCGAACTCGGGCAGGTAGTCGGCCGCCGGGGCGTCCAGTTCGATCCTGCCTTCGGCCACCAGTTGCAGCACCAGGGTCGCGGTGAAGGTCTTGGTGTTGCTGCCGATCCGGACGTACCCGTCGACCGGCGGCTTGGCAGCCTCGCCCAGCTCGGCCACCCCGGCACTGCCGACCCACTCGCCCCGCTCATCGTTCACGCGCAGCGACACCCCGGCGAGACCGGAATCGACGATCTCCTGGATGGCCTTCTGCAACTCCGGGCGGTTCTGTACGGCAACGGAGTTCTCTGCGGTGTGGAGGGACTCACTCATGGTCATTCCTCAATCTCGCGACAGTTGGCCCTGGTGGCTACCGCCCCCTTCGAGGCGGCCTCGCGATGAGCGTGGGGGCTGACCCAAGGTCAAGGTCAACCTCTGTCGCGGCCATGGGCTGCCCGGCACCGGTCACTGCGCGCTACCCTCGCTCCTGTGATCGCCCGCGACCGGCACCGCGAGACCGCGGCCGCCCACGATCCGGAGGTGTGCTGAACCGATGGCGAACGGGCTCACGATCGGTCAGGCGGCGGCGTTCGTCGGCGTCACGATCAAGACGGTGCGGCACTATCACCGGCTCGGCCTGGTGGCCGAGCCGGAACGCGACGGTTCCGGCTACCGGCGCTACGGGTCGGCCGACCTGCTCCGGCTGATCCAGGCCAGGACCCTGGCCGGGGCCGGCGTACCGCTGGCAGAGATCGGCGACCTGCTCGACGCCGATCCCGAGCGGTTCGCCGCCGCCGTGGACGACGTCCATCGCCGCCTCACCGAACGGATCGAGGACCTGACCGCACGCCGCGACACGCTGCACCGGCTCGACCACGGCGACCGGGCCCTTCTGCCCGACCGGGCCTGCGCGATCCTGGACCGGCTCACCGATCTCGGCTTCAGCCCCGACTACGTGGCCGTGCAACGCGAGGGTCTGGTGCTGGCCCGGGCACTGATTCCGGAGATCTTCGACAGCTTCCTGACCCAGCTCGAACACTCGCTCGCCGACCCCGAGTTCATCGAGCTGACCAAGCGCAGCTGGGATGCCAGATCCTGGAATCCCGACGACCCGCGGATCGAGGATCTCGCGTCCGCGGTGGCCGCCAATCTGCTGGCCAACCGTGCGCTGCAGACGATGCCGACCGGGTTTCAGAACCAGTCCGACGCCGCCGCCCGGTACGGACTGGTCAACCACCACGGGGAAGACCAGGGACCCTCCATCGCCCGGTTGAATGCCCTGGTCGAAGCGCACCTGCGTGCGGCCGGCATCCATATCCCGCGTCAGTGACGCCCTCTGCAGACGTGCCTCGGGGCAGTCGGTGATCGAGAAGGGTGGGCGTCGTCCCGGATTTCCGTGCCGGGCGCTGGTTTTCGCGCATGCGCCCCCGGACAATGGGGCTGGTATCGGCCGAATCGCTCCGGGAGGCCCCGCATGACGTCGCAGCCTGTGCCCTGGCCCGGTGAGGGCGGCGCGGTGGACCGCCGGTCCGGACGGTTCCCGGCACCGAGGCCATCCGTGGGGGCTCCCGTGCATGACGCCGGGACGCTTGGGTTCGTCGACCTGCCCGGACGGGACTACTGGTGGCGGCAGTTGGGTGAGGCGGTCCGGGACCGGATGATCGCCAGGGTCGGGCCGATGGTCGAGTGGTGGGCGTACTGCCACCGGACGGACAACGAGCGTCCGTACGCGGTGGTGTTCGGGGAGCGGGGCCTCGCCGTGAGCACTCCGACGCTCAACGACCGTGGCGGGCCCGCTCAGTTGCTCACGGTGACGCCTTTCGTGCCGTCGTCCTTACGGCATGCGGTGGTGGTGCGGAAGCCGACACGGGCCCGGTCCGGCAGAGTCGCGCTGCCGGGCGCGTCGGCTCCGGAGCGGCGGGGCGGCGAGGAACTGCCGCTGTCGACGCGGATGCGCGGATTCCTCGGCAATCTGCCCGCGGAGGCGCAGTCGCGGATGCAATGGCCGTTCGTCAACGGTGATGTGTTCGACAGCGGGGACTTCCACTACTCCGGGGACGGGGACGAGATGGACGTCTGGTGCTATCTGGCCGGACGCCGCTGGGTGACGTTCGTGTCGGGACACGGCACGGCTCTGTCCGGGCCCGCGCACCGCGCCTCATGGCGGCTGATCTGCCGGCAGGCCGAGGTGGCGACCCGATGACCGAGGCGGCCGAACCGGACTACTACGCGGTCCTCGGTGTCCCTGCCGACGCCGGCCGGGCCGAGATGGGGCGGGCGTACCGCCGCAAGGCGCTCACCCACCATCCCGACAAGGGCGGCGACGCCGAGGCTTTCCAGGTCCTGCACCTGGCCTACGAGACCCTGACCGACCCGGTGCGGCGTGCCGCGTACGATCGCCGTCGTACGAGAAGGCCGTCGACCGGTGCGCGGTGGACTCACGCTGAGCCGCCGCCCGCAGCCGACCCTTTCGCGTGGGCGCAAGGCGCTGGTCCGGTCACGGACGACCGCCGGGTGCGCTCCGTGCCCTTCCCGGACCACGACCCCGGCGTCTCCTGGCGGCGGGCCGACCGGTTCGCCTGGTGGCGCCCTGTCGAGGAGCCGTGGCCGAAGCGGCGTGGCCGCCGTCGCTGACCCGGCGTTCCCGGTCACCGGCACCGTGGCGTGCCGCCCTCCGGCACCAGCAACCGCTGCCCTACGACGAGGACGGTCCCGCGCCCCATGTCGTTGTACTCCTGAAGGGCTTTGACCGTGGTGCCGTACCGGCAGGCGATTTCGGTCAGCGTGTCACCGGGCACGACGCGGTGGACGCGGTAGGGGAAGTCGCGCAGGGGGAACGTGAAACTCTGGCTCGGAGTGGGCAGCGGTACGTCGAGACCCGGCGGTAGGTCGAGGCCCGGCCCCGTCGGCAACGGCAGGTCAAGTTGCGGCGCGGGCGAGTACTGCGGGGCCGGCGAGTACTGCGGGGCGGCCGGTGTGGGGAACGCCGGCCGGTAGGGCTGCGAGGAGTCCGCGCCGATCAGGGCGATGCCCCACACCGCCCCCGCGGCGATCAGCGCGCCTACGGTCACCTTGGCGACCTTCCGCTGCCGTGCGAGTTCCCCGAGGACCAGGTCCGGGGCGCGCCGGGTGGTCCGCGGGACGGTCGTACGCCCGGCCGGCGCGGCCACGGTACGCAGGGCCAGCACGACGGGCGCCCCGGTGTCGAGGCCGAGGCGGGCCAGCTCCCGTCGCAGGGCGGGTACTCCCGCATGGTTGTGTACGGCGGCGGCTACCAGATCCTCCAGGCGGCCGGCCGAGTCCTGAGGGCAGTCCAGCAGGTAGCCGCGGGTCCAGCTGAGTGTCCAGTGGGCCCGGCCCGCTCCGGCCAGCGCCTGTCCGGTCAGCGCGTACAGCGCTTCGGCGAGTTGCTCCTCGGGCTCGGGGGCATCGGTGAGACGGCGTATCAGCTCGGCCGACTCCCCGCGCTCCAGCAGATCGAGAACGGTGGCGAGGGTGGGCCGCGCGGTGATGCCGGCGCCGCGTGCCGCGTCCAGCAGGAGGCTCGCGAGTTCGACCGCGAACGCCTCGGCGGCCAGGTCGGCCCAGGTGGTCACGGACAGCTCGGTCACCGGCCCCCCGGTCTTGTCGAGCATGCTCTGCCGTACCCGCCGCACGAGTCTGTCGGCGGTGACCAGCGGCCCGTCGTCGACGACGTCCGGGGTGTCCCCGGCGGGCCGCGCCTCGATCAGGGCCAGCCGCCGGGCCAGCGGCGGGTGGGAGTCCAGCGGGGACCGGCCCGCTTCGACCGGGTGCTCGCGCAGGTCCGCCATCCGCTCCCGGACGCACGGATCGTCCAGCATGGCGGCGAAGGCCTCGAACACGTCCTCGGGCGCGAACCCGAGGCGCTGCACCGGCCGCAGGTAGCGGCTCTCGAACCCGGCCCAGGTGAGGGCGAGCGCGTGGACCGCGCGCAGCGCGTCGGCGGTCACCGCCGGGCCGACCGCCGCGACCGCCTCCGCGTCCGCCTCCAGCTCCTGGCGCCGGCGCACCGCGAGCGACAGGCGGAAGTACAGCCACCCGTAGCAGCTGATCACCCAGTGGAACAGCCAGGCGTACCCCGACCTGGCCTCCTCGGACCGCGCGGTCATCCGGAGCCGGAACAGAACGGAGCCGAGTGCCGCCGCCCCACGGTAGGTGAGCGCGCCGAACCGGGTGTGCCGGCCCGCGTAGTGGCCGAGTTCATGGCAGAGCACGGCCCGCAGCTCCATGGGCTTCAGCCACATCAACAGCGGGACGCCGAGGTACATGGTCCGGTCCCCGACGGCGAACCCGAGCAGCCGGGCCTTCTCCGACACGGACGCGTTGGCCTCCGGTGTGAGGTAGATCCGGTCGGGCGGACGCGTGCGCAACCGCCCGGCCAGGTCCTCGACCAGCCGCCACAGGCCGGGCGCCGCGGCGCGGCTGACGAGGACCGCCGCGGGTGGGTGCTCCTCCGTGCGGCTCACCGTCGCGATGCCGTACAGGAGCGCGACGGCCGCCGGGATACTGCCGCCGAGGACCAGCGACCAGTTGCCCGCCCGCGAGGGCGCCTCGACCATCAGCAACAACATCGCCGCGACCAGCGCCGCGTCGGTCACGAGGAGCGCGGACGCCACGACGTAGAACCCGGCGAGCAGTCCTACGGCGAGCAGCCCGCGTAACCAGCCCAGAACTGCCGTCACCCTCTCTCCTCCGCTCGGCGGGCCACCGCGGCCCGCGCCCGGCCGAGCAGCTCCGGGTCCGACCGGAGGGCCGCCCGCAGCCAGTTTTCCGTGTCGCGCAGAGCCGCGTCGACAGGGTCACGGCCGAGGCCGATCCGGCTCACGTCCACCCGGCCGAGACGGCCCGGGCCCGGTTCCGCCCCGCCCAGGAACGGATCACGACCACCGATCGTCTCGTCCGCGCTCATGCCCAGCGCCTCCTTCAGCGTCTGGCGCGCCTTGGACACGTTCGCGGCGACCCCGCCGCGTGTCATCCGCAGCGCCTTGGCGATCTCGCTCTGGGACCAGCCGTGCAGGCAGAACAACACCATGGTGGTCCGCTGCCGTGGTGGCAAGGCGGCGAGCAGCCGCAGCACCTCGCGTGCCTCGGCGCTCTGCTCCGGGCCCGCCTGGACGGGCACCGGTACCTCGGGCAGTCGCTGCTCGCCCGTTCTGCGCCTGCGCTGGGTCTTCCACAGCCGCTGGACCGCCACCCGGTACACCCACGCCTCGGGCAGTTCGTACCCGGCGATCCGCTCCCAGACCCGGTACGCCTCCACGAACGCCTCCTGGGTGACGTCCTCGGCGTCCGCGCGGCTGCCGCACACCATGATCACCTGCGCCAGAATGCGGGTGTACGAGCCGGAGAAGAAGGTCTCGAAGTCGCGGGGCCGCATGGCCGGTTCCGTACTCACGGGCGGTCCGTCCCGGCGGGCCCGAGGGCCACCGCCGCCGAGCGCGCGGTGAGCGTGTCGCCGTCCGCTCGTGTGACCTCGACCGTGCCGCCCGGTCCCGCCGCCCGCACCAACGTGGCCAGAGCCTGCGCCCACGCCCGCTCCTTCGCGGGCCGCATCCACAATGCCGCCAGCGCGTACACCAGCCGGGCACACACCGGTACCACGACCAACACCACAGGGTCGATCATCTTCGCGTCCTTCCTCGGACTCGCAGCAGTGACACCCGGATACAGCCGCACGCGCCCAGGGTGTTTACCCCCGGATGGGAAAGGATGCCGCGTGTACAGCCTCACCCTCGCCGGGTGACAAAGAACAGGCAGGTCGACGAAGACGGCGTAGGTCATTTACGGGACGGCCCGTAAGCTGTGGCCATGCGGTACCGGCTGATGTGCGGGAGGGATGCGCTGTGAGCCCGATGTCTCCCCCTGCGACCATGCGGATCGGGGAACTGGCCCGGTTGACGGGGGCCAGCGCCCGGTCACTGCGGTACTACGAGGAGCAGGGCCTGATCCACAGCACACGGTCCGGCGGTGGGCAGCGGCACTACGCCGGGCCGGAGGTCGCGCGGGTCCATCTCATCCGGCGGCTGTTCGACGCGGGGCTGGGGAGCAGGGTGATCGCCCAGTTGCTGCCCTGTGTGGACAGCGGCGAGGCCGATGTCGCCGAGGAGGCGTTCGGCACGATGGTCAGGGAACGCGACCGTCTGACCGCCGACATCACCCGGCTCGTCGAGACCCGGGACTCTCTGGATGCCTTGATCGAGGCCAACACCCGGCACCGGCTCGGCGGGCCGGGGCGGCCCCCTTCCGGTGAGCGCTGAGGGCGGCAGTCTCCGCGCGGGGTGCGATCAGGGCCGCATGTCGATGACGAGTTTGCCCGCCGCGTGGCCCGACTCGACGAGCGCCAGCGCCTCTTCGGCCCGCGCCAGCGGATAGGTCCCCGTGATGTGGGGATCGAGCCGTCCGGCGGCCATCAGCTCCGCGACGCGCTCAAGGCCGCTCCGGTCGAGACGGCGGTGGACCGTCGCGCCGCCGAGCTCGGTGACCGACCGGTCCGCGGCGGAGATGAGCGCGTCCGGCTTCGCCGCCAGCGGGGCCACGCTCCGCATGGAGTCACCGCCGACCGTGTCGACCACGGCGTCGAAGCCGTCCGGGGCCTGCGCCCGGAGCCGGGCCACGACATCGCCCGCGGTGTAGTCGACGAAGGTCGCGCCGGTCGCCGTCGCGCGGTCCCGCTTGGCCGCGCTGCCGGTGCCGACCACGACCAGGCCGCGGTCCCGCGCGAGCTGGGCGAGGGGAACTCCGACGCCGCCTCCGATGCCGTTCACGAGCAGCGACGCCCCGGCGGGCAACGCGAGTTGGTCCAGGATGTCGAGCGCGGTGGTACCGGCGACGGGGATGGTCGCCGCCCAGGTCTCCGACAGCGTGTCGGGGATGCGGGCCGTGGACTCGGCGAGCAGCAGGGTCGTCCCCGCGTACGTGCCGGCTCCGGTCAAGGCGAATCCGGTGACCCGGTCGCCGACGGCCAGGCCGGTCACCTCGGCGCCCACCGCGAGGACGGTCCCGGCCGCCTCCATTCCCAGGACCTGCGGGAAGGGCACGTGGCCGTTCAACTCCTGGACGTATCCGGACCGGAGCAGATGATCGAGCGGGTTGACTCCCGCGGCCGCGACGCGGACGAGGACTTCGCGCGGTCCGGGCAACGGCTCGGGCCGGTCGAAGAACTCCTGGACGTCGGCGCCACCGAAGGTCCGGTACCCCAGGGCTGTGCTCATCATTGTTTCCTTTCTCACCGCCCTCGTCCGGCGTTCGTCGAGGACGCCGCAAAGCTAATCCTTGACATCAATGTCAGGTTCAAGTGGCGTGACGGACGTCACGCCCGACGCGCGGTCACCGTGACGCCGCGGAGGGCTCCGCCGCCCCGCCGCTCCCGGGGTCGGCGGAGCCCTCCGTGCGCCGCTCGTCACTTCCGGAGCACTACGACTGCCCGCCCACCAGCGCGGCCAGCGCGGGGTCGCTCTCGTACCGTCGCCGGTGCAGGTCGGCGATCTTCGCCCCCATCTCGGGGTCGTGGTCGTCGACGATGTCGTACGACTCGTACTTCTCGACCAGGGGCATACCGATCCGGTCGGTTTCCGCGTGCGCCGGATGCGTCAGATACGCCCAGTAGTTGTCGAGGTCCTCGATGACGAACACGCCGCCGCAGTCGAAATCGCCTCCGAAGTCGCGCCCGACGATGAACGACTTCACCGCCGGGATGACCCGGCCCTGGTTGCGCATGCTCTCCAGGGCCTCCCCGACCTGCTCCTCCGTCACGCCCGCCTTGGCCTTCAACCGGATGGTGTGGTAAATCATCATGTTCCCCTACATAGGTGGTGAAGTGCGTTTCCGCCGACACGGCGCGGAGCAGGAGCGCCGCACCAGGCCCGTGAACACGGCGAGCGCCCCGACGAGCGGTTCGCAGGGCCGATCAAGGTCATGAGCCGACTATGTGCCGGTCCGGTACCTCGTCACATCGGCATGAGTTGCCTATTCGACGGCGCCTGGTGAGCAGGTGCCGCCGCGCGGCGGCCTCGCCGAAACCGCGACGCGCCCGTTCCCGAGCCGCCCCGTCCGGCGAGCGCCCTCGGCTCCGGCCGGTCACCGCATCCAACGTCCGAATTCCGGTCGTACGCCGATAAGTTAAAGTTTTCAACATGTTGACGTCCTCACCTCGATCGGATCTGCTCCTCGGCAGATTCGACGAGAAACGCCACATGGACGAGTTGACCGGCGAGGCGGCCTCCGGCCGGGGTGGTGCGCTGGCCCTCAGAGGTGAGGCGGGCATCGGCAAGAGCGCGTTGCTGGCCCACGCGGCGGATACGGCGTCGGCGTTCCGCGTCATTCGCGCCTCGGGCTCGGAGTTCGAGCAGCATCTGCCGTACTCCGGACTGCATCAGCTGTGCGTGCCGATGCTGGAGCACCTGGACGCTCTGCCGCACCCGCGCCGCGATGACCTGCGGGCGGCCTTCGGTATGGCCGAGGGGGCGCCCGACTCGTTCCACATCGGCCTCGCCGCCTTGGGACTGCTGACAGCCGCGGCGCAGGAACGACCGCTGCTGTGCCTGATCGATGACGCGCAATGGCTGGACAGGGCGTCGTTACAGGTCATGCTCTTCCTGGGGCGCCGGATCACGACCGACCCGATCGCGATGCTGTTCGCGGCCCGGTCGGGGGACGGGGCACAGGAGCTCGATGAGCTGCCCGGGCTGGTCATCCGCGGGCTGAACGACAAGGACGCCAGAACTCTGCTGACGACGCGCAGCCCGTTCCCCCTGGACGACCAGGTGCGCGACCGGCTGATCGCGGAGGCCCAGGGCAGTCCGCTGGCGCTGCTCGAACTGCCGCGGGCCGGGGGCTTCGTGCAGCCCGCGATGTCCTCCGTACCGACCCGTATCGAGCATGGTTTCCAAGCCAGGCTGACCGGCCTGACCGCGGAGGCCCGGCTTCTGCTCACCGTCGCGGCCGCCGACCCGACCGGCGATCCCGGCCTGCTCTGGGCGGCCGCGCGCCACCTCGGCCTCGACCTGACCCCGTCCAGCGCGGAGGCGTCCACGACCGGGCTGGCCGAATTCGGCCACCGGATCCGTTTCTGCCACCCGCTCGCGCGGTCGGCGGTCTACCGAGCGGCCTCGGTCCATGAGCGCCGCGTGGCCCACGGCGCGCTGGCCGAAGCCACCGACCCGACGGGGGCGCCGGACCGGCAGGCCTGGCACCGCGCCCAGGCCGGCGCCGGCCCCGACGACGACATCGCCACCGCGTTGGAACAGTGCGCGTCACGGGCGCGGGCGCGTGGGGGCGTGGCCGCGGCGGCGGCGTTCCTCGAACGCTCGGTGGCACTGTCACTTGATCCCGAGCGCCGGGTCGAGCGGACTCTGGCGGCAGCGCAGGCCCACTTCGACGCCGGGACGACGGACGTGGCCGAACGGCTGCTCGCGACTCTGGCGACCGCCACGCTCGATGACCACCAGCAGGCCCGAGTCGATCTGCTGCGGGGCCGCACGGCGTTCACCCGGCGACACGACGATGCCGGCCCGATACTCATGACGCGCGCCGCGCAACGGCTGTCCGCCCTGCACCCGCAGCAGGCACGCGACTCCTTCCTGGACGCCCTGGAGATGAGCCTGGTCGTCGGCCGTGGCGGTGGCGTCATCCACAAGGTCGTGGCCGTGGCCCGTTCCGCGGCCCCGGCATCCGATTCCCCGGATCTGCTGGACGCGCTGATCGAGCTGGTCACCAACGGTTACCCGACCGCCGCTCCGCTCCTCCACCGGACCCTGCACGGCGAGCACGAGCCACTGTGGTTACGGCGGCCCGCCCTCGCGGCCATGATCGCCATCGAGCTGTGGGACCCGCGGACCCATACCGACATCGCCAACTGGCTGGTGAAGGACGGCCGTGAATCGGGTTCCCCGCTGATACTCAGGCTCGGCCTGGCCCAGCAGGCCATCGACGCCGTCATGACCGGCGACCTCGGGCAGGCGATCGCCGCCACGGCCGAGGAGGCCGCGATCGCCGACGCCGCCGGCGTTCCTCCCCTCACGTACCACCGCCTGCACCTGGCCGCACAGCGTGGCCGTCGCGAAGAGTTCGAGGAGCTTGCCCGGGAGGCACGGAACGCTCCGCACGGCACGGGACAGGTGACGAACCTGCACTCGACGACGGCCCTGCTCAACAACGGACTCGCCGACTACCCGGCCGCGCTGGCCGCCGCGCGCAGGGCCACCGAGCACGACGACATCTTCCTCACCGGATCGGCCCTGCCGGAACTCATCGAGGCAGCTGTCCACTGCGACGAGCACGCCGTCGCGACGCAGGCGCTGGCATCGCTGACGGAGCGTACCGAGGCCGGCGGAACCAGCGTCGGCCGAGGGATCGCCGCCTACGCGCGAGGGCTCGTGACCGGCGTCGAGCACCACTTCCAGGAGTCCGTCGAGCTCCTCACCAAGGACGGTCTGGCTCCCTACCTGGGCCGGGCACACCTGCTGTACGGAGAGTGGCTGCGCCGTGAGGGCCGCCGCCGCGACGGCCGCCTGCACCTGCGCACCGCCCACGAGTTGCTCTCCAAGGCCGGGAACGAGGGCTTCGCCCAACGAGCCGCCAACGAGCTGCGCGCCACCGGCGAAAGGGTCCGCCCCCGTTCCGAGCAGCCCTACGAGAAGCTCACCATGCAGGAAGTCGCCGTCGCCCGCCTCGTCGCCTCCGGTGCCACCTCCCACGAGGTGGCGGGCCAGCTCTTCATCAGCAAACGCACCGTCGACGCCCACCTGCGCAACATCTTCCGCAAGCTCGGCCTGACGTCACGACGCCAGCTCAAGGACCACCCCGAGCTGCTCACCCACGAACGGTTCACGTAGGGCCTCTCGTTTGGATCACGCTGGGCTCGCGCCTGATCCAAACCAAAGCCCCTGGGCCTCGCGGCCATGCGTCGTGTGCGGCAACGACGGACCCGGCCCGCACCACCGCGCTGGACGCACGGCGGCGGGCCGGGGACGGTTTCCGTTGTTCAGCGTGTCGCGCTCGTCGTCAGACCCTGGTCGACTTCTCCATGTGTGCCGGAGCCACGGCGACAGGTCCGGGTGCGGACACCGGCTCGGGGCCGCTTTCGCTGAGGCCGTACCGCATGTGGAGCCTGCGCAGGAAGCCGGGCGCGTACCAGGCCGTCTTCCCGAGCAGGCGCATCGCGGCGGGGACGAGGACGCCGCGCACGGCGAGGGCGTCGAGGAGGACGGCCAGTCCGCTGCCGAGACCGAACATCTGCATGAAGCTGATCTTGGCGGTGCCGAAGGCGAAGAAGCTCACCGCGAGCAGGAAGGCAGCCGCGCTGACGATGCGCCCGGTGTGGCCGAGTCCGTTGACCACGGCGGTCTCGTTGTCGGCCCCGTGGTCGTGGAGCTCCTTGATCCTGCTGGTGACGAAGACCTCGTAGTCCATCGACAGGCCGAAGGCTATGCAGAACATCAGCACCGTCATGGACACCTCCATCGGCTGCGCGGTGAAGCCGAGCGGCGAGGAGAGGTTGCCGTCCTGGAAGATCCAGGTCATCACGCCGAGGGTGGCTCCCAGGCTGATCAGGTTGAGGAGCAGTGCGCGCAGCGGCTGCACGACGCTGCCGGTGAACAGGAAGAGCAGCAGGAAGGTGGTGAGGACGACCAGGGACGCGGCCAGGGGGAGCCGATCGGCAATGGAGTCCTTGGCGTCGACGAGTACCGCGTCCGTTCCCCCGACCAGGGGCTGGACCCCGGGGGGCGGGGTGACCGCGCGCACCCGCTCGACCAGGTCCTGGGCCGCGTCCGACTTGGGTGTCAGTCCGCTCACCACACTGATCCGCTGTGCGTCGGGCCGGCCGAGGGCGGAGTTGGCCGGGCCGGCCGCCGCGGCCTCTCCGCTGGTGTAGGTGCCCGTGCTGCTCTCGACCCGCACGACACCCGCGAGCTCGGACAGCCGGCCCGCGTACGACGCCAGCGGGGCCTTGTCCACGGACCGGTCGATGGCGATCTGGAGGGCCGAGTCCTCACTGCTCGCGAACTTCTCCCGCAGCACCTGCGAGACCTGGCGGCTCGCGGCGTCCTCGGGCAGCACGCGTTCGTCGGGCGTGCCGAAGGTGATGCCCAGCAGCGGGCTCGCCGCGAACAGCAGCACGGCGAGGACGGGCAGCGCGGTGAGCGCGGGGCGCCGCATGACCGTACGGGCGAGCCGTCCCCACATCGGCTCCCGGGTGGCGGAGCGGGCCTGCTTCGCCCACGGCAGTCGCCCGCTGTTGACCCGGTGCCCCAGGACCTTCAGCAGGGCGGGCATCACGAACAGGGTGCTGAGGGCGGCGATGACCACGACACCGACACCGGCGAAGCCGAACGAACGCAGGAAGTACTGCGGGAACACGAGCAGCGCCGCCAGGGCGGCCGCGACCGTCGCGGCGGAGAAGGCGACGGTGCGCCCGGCGGTGTGCACCGTCCGCCGGACGGCGTCGTCCACGCTCGCCCCGGCCGCGATCTGCTCCCGGAAGCGGCTGACCATCAGAAGGGCGTAGTCGATGCCCAGTCCGAGGCCCAGCGCGGTGGTGAGGTTGGTCGCGGTGTCGCCGACATCGGTGACGTTGCCGAGTACGAAGAGCAGGGCGAACGAGCCCATGATGGCGATGACCGCGATGACCAGCGGCAGCAGGGCCGCGACGACGCTGCCGAAGACGAACAGGAGCAGTACGAGGGTGAGGGGTACGGCGATCACTTCGGCGAGGACCAGATCGTCGACCACCTGGCCGGACAGGTCGGCGCCCACGGCCGCGCCTCCTCCGGCCTGGACCGTGAGGGTGCCCTGATAGGTACCGGTGTAGGCGTCGAGGATCTCCTTGACGTTGTCCTGCAGCTGCGTGGCGTCGCCTTTCACCCGGGCGAGCACCACGGCTTCACGGCCGTCCTCGGAGCGGAGGTCGGGGCTGTTCGTCTCCCAGTACGAGACGATGTTGGTGAGCTCCTTCTCCTTCTTGAGGTCGCCCACCAGGGCTCGTCCGATCCTGCCGGAGGCGGGGGTGTCGATGCGGCCGTCGGACGAGCTGACCAGCAGGACCAGATTCGCCTCTCCGCCGAACTTCTCGTCGATGACCCCTGCCGCTCGGCTGGACGCGGAGGCGGGGTCGTCGAATCCGCCCCCCTTCAACTTGTCGAAGGCGCCCGCACCCAGCCCACTCATGAGAGCCAAGGCCACGACAGCGACGATCAGCACCAGCCGAGACCGGCGAATCGCCAGTTCGGCTATACGTTCGAACACGGATGATCTCCTTCAATGCTTTCTGCGATAGGCGAGGAGCGTCAGCCGGACAGGAACCGGCTTCACGCGCCGCAGAGCCCCTTCACCCCGTCAGAGAGGGTGCGGTGCCGCGCTCTTCGTCGCCGGGAACGACGCTAGTGAGACAGGCAGCACTTGAGCAGTAGGAGATTTACCTGACACTGTGAGGGGAATCTGACCCGTCGCGGTTTCTGACGCCTCGTCGGGCCGGCGGCCCGGCCCGGTCCACACGACAGGCCCCGGGAGTCGCCTTCCACGGAGCGGCGGTCCGGCGGCGGGTGGGTGCGGTGGACCCTGGCTGAGCCTCGCACACGGTCCTAGTTTCGAGTCATGAGACACGAACAGGTAATCGCCGACCTGCACTGCCGATGGGTGTTCGGATGGGAGCGCGACGAGGGGGACGCGCCGTTCGACTTCCGGCGCACCTTCGGCGGGTTCTACGACTTCGGCTCCCCCGACGTCCGCCTCTACGACGACTTCGACCCCGCGCAGCGCGTGGCGACGACAGCCGCCGGATACGGCTCCATCTGGGAGCCCAACTTCCACCGGATGATTTCCGCGCATCATGCCGTCGACGACGGCCCCCATGTCATCGCGAGCCACGAACTGGCCGCGTCCGCCCTGACCTTCGTCGCGCGGATCACCACGCCCGACGCCACCACGGACATACGCACCACGACCTCGCTGGTCTGGCACCGGACGGCTGACGGCTGGCGGATCGTCCGTGAACACAACTCGTCCAAGGTGCTGCCCGCGGGGGATCTCGACGGCGTGCTGCCGGTGCGCAAGGCCTCATGACCCCGCGCACCGGCCCGGGCTCCCGCCCGGAGCCGGTGCGGCGGCCCGGAGGCGCCGGCGAACCCGTTGGATTACCGACGTCACACCCGTTGACGCGCACGCCGGGACCGCCGAAGAATGTGCGACACACCTTTGACAACGTTGTCTACCTGCCGAGGTCCGCTCCGTGTCGCATCCCCTGCCCCTCGACCGCCGCCGCTTCCTGCACCTCGCCGGGCTCACGGGCGCGCTGGCCGCCCTGCCTCCGCTCGGCGCCTCCGCGAGTCCCCGCGCGGCGGAGGGCCGCGCGGACACACCCCCCGACGCCGTCGCGGCCACCTATCTGCGGGTGCTCCTGGACCACACCCGGTGGTCCGAGACCCAGTGGGACGAGGCCCAGGGCCACTACCGGGCCAAGGACTTCGGGTTCGCCGTGGTCCTCGGCAACGCGGTCCTGCTCACCCACGGCACCTACGACGCGGAGCGCGCGGGAACGGACCCGGAGACCCTCAAGCGGCGCACACTCGCCACGATCCGCCACTTCGCCGCGTCCAACCGGCTCACCGGCGGCGACGAGTGGGGCCGCACACTGTTCTTCGACACCACGTTCCAGTCGTACTTCATTCTCGCCGCCCGGCTTCTGTGGCAGGACCTCGACGCCGCGACACGGAGTTACGTCGACACCATCATCCGTGAACAGGCCGCCTACTGCGCGTCGTTGGGCAGCGGCGACGACCCCGCCTCGGGCAGCTGGACGCCCAACGGGCTGCTCGGGGGACACGTCGGCGACACCAAGCTGGAGGAGATGGGCCTGTACGCGCAGACCCTCGCACCGGCGCTCGCGTGGGCCCACGACGACCACCGCGCCGCCGACTGGGCCGCGTGGTACGGCATCTGGTCGCGCAACGAGGCGGGGCTGCCGCCCGCCGACCTCGCCAACCCGGCCCGCGTGGACGGCGTCGCCGTGTCCGAGAACACCGCCCGCAATCTGTACGACACCTTCATCGTCGAGAACCACGGCTCCTTCGGCCCGCACTACCAGGAGGAGTTGTGGCGCACCTCCGGCCGTAACGCCGCGCACTTCCTCGCGGCGGGACGCCCCCTGCCACAGGTCCTCGTGCGGCAGCCGAACGCCCAGCCGCTGTGGCGCACACTGCTGGGTGTCATGAGCGACGCGGGCGAGCCGCTGATGCCGATGGTCGACGACCGCGAGCACCTCTACGGCCGGGATGTCATCCCGCTCGCCTTCCTCTCCCAGGTGATGCGCGACCCGGCCGCGGCGCGCGCGGAGCAGGAGTTGGCGTCGCGGCTGGAGGCCTACCAGCAGTACCCGCCCGCGCACCGGATGGTGAAGTTCTCGGGGGAGCCGAAGTACGAGCCGGAGGCACGTGCCGAGATAGCGATCAGCTATCTGCTGCACGTGTGGGCGGCGGCCGCCGGGCCCGTGCCGGCCCTGTCGCGCGAGGAACTGTTCGCGCGGGCCTCCGGCGTCACGGACTTCGGGAGCGGCCCGGGGCTGGTGTCGCACCAGTCGCGTGGGGCGTGGGCCGGTGCGGTGACCAAGCCGGGGTTCGTGAAATTCGCCTGGCAGCCGGGGCACGACGACTGGCTGTTCCGGCTCGGCGGCGCGACCCCGATGTTCCTGCCCGCCACCGGTGCCCGGGTCCAGGGCCGTACCGTGCGCGTATACGAGTCTCTGCGCGACGGCTTCGACGCCGGTGCGACGCTGCTGCGTCTTGACGGGGGCTGGGCCGGGTTCGCGACGCTGCCGACGGGCGCCGTCGTCTACGCGAGCAGCGGCACCGCCGACGCGGAGGGCCGCCTCGACGTGCACAACCTCACGATGCCCGGCATGCCGGGGCTCGACGGCGCGCGCACGTACCGCTTCGAGGAGGGCGAGGCGACGGTCCGGGCCCGCGACACCTCCCCCGGCACACCCGCGGGGCGGGTCGACGACCTCGGCTTCACGCCCACGACGGTGCGCCATGTCCGTATGCTCGGGGCCCGGCCGGACCCGTCCTACGGGTACTCCCTGTACGCCGTCGAGGTGCGCGAGGGCCCCCAGGGCGAGGACCTCGCGCGCGGCGGATCCGCCACCGCCTCGTCGGCCGACGCCGGGAGGGGCGCACCCCTCGCGGTGGACGGCGACCCGACCACCCGCTGGGCGGTGTCGAGGGCCGAACGTCCGCGCGCCGACAGCTGGCTGGCCGTCGACCTCGGTGCCGAGCGCCGGATCGGCCACGTCACCCTGCGCTGGGAGTCGACGGCCGGCCGCGCCTACCGCGTCCAGGGTTCCACGGACGGCCGGGACTGGCAGGACCTGGTGACCGGGCCGAGGCCGGCGGTGAGCAGCCGCGGCGGCTGGCTCGACGTCGACGGGCGTGCGGGGCTCGTGGTGCGTGCGGGCCGGAACCCGATCGGCGTCTACGACGACAGGATCGTCCTCGGCGACGGCCCGGCGGCACCTCTCCTCGTCGAGGGCTTCCCCGGCTCCCCGGCCGGGGAGCTGCGTACGACAGCCCGGCGCCCCGGGCCCTCGGCGGAGGCCGCCGAGGTACGCACGACGCTGACGGACGGGTACCTGACCCTGTTCAACCTCTCCGGCGAGTCCGTCAGGACGAGGGTCGCGATCCCGCGCACCGGCACGGAGACGGTGGTCTTCGAGGGCACGCAGCGGCTGACCGCCGACGGCACCTCTTTCGAGGCCGCGCTGCCCGCCGCCTCGGCGGTCGTGCTGGCCCCGCGCTTCACGCTCACCCCCCTCACGGGCGGGCAACTGCCGTCGGGCCTGCGGGTCCAGGTCGTCGACGGTGCCACCGTGCGCCTGTCCGGGGCCAGTTGCGCCCTGCGCGTCCAGGCCCAGGGGCGCGGAAAGACCGCAGTCGTGACCGCGGGCCGGACGGTCACCGTGGTCCTGGACGGCGCGACCGCCTACCCGCACGACGACCTGGCCCTCGGCAGGACGGTCTTCCCCACGAACCCGCTGCCGGAGGGCATGTCCGACCCCGCGGCGGCGGTGGACGGCAACGCCCGCACCGCGTGGCAGCCGGGCACGCGCGGCCGCATGGTGGTGGACCTCGGCGCCGACCTTCCGGTCGGTCTGGTGGAGACCGAGTGGACGGCCAGTGCCGTGCCGGGAGCGAAGGTGGGCCTGAGCACGGACGGCATCACCTACCGGACCGCCGGGCCCCTCACCGGGCGGGGTCGCCTCCGCCGGCTGACCGTCTCCGGGACGGCCCGCTATGTCGGTGTCGAGGTCGAGGGGGCGCGTGCGCCGGTGTCACACCTGCGGCGCCTGACGGTGCGCTGACGCCCGCCCCCTCCTGACCGCGTCAGACGATGGTGATGACGACCCGCTGGTAGCTGGTGAGGGCCGGCGTGCCGTTGTCCTTGGCTTCGAGGATGAGGTGGATGGTCTGGCCGGGCCGGGCATCCGCGGGAACCTTCACGTGTACGGTGCCGTTGCCCTTGCGCCGGATGTCGACGGTGCCGGGATACGTTCCGGCTTCCCGGTACTGCCACCAATCGAGTGTGACGGTGTCGCCGTCGGGGTCGGTGACCCGGGAGGTGAGTTCGACGGGCCGGCCCGCGCGGCGGTCGATGTCCAGGCCTTGGTTGATGCGCGCGCGGGGAGCGTGGTTGGCGTCCGCGTAACTGCTGACACTCCACCGGAGGCGCGCGGCGAAGTCGTTCTGGATGGCGGAGAACCAGCGCGCGGCCGCGTAGTCACGCGGCTTGGCGCCGGTCTCGTCGGCGTCCTGTGCGTCCCGGTTGGACCACCGGTGGGGGTCGTCGGGGGCGACGGCCTGCCGGCCGCCCCAGCCGCCCCAGCCGCCCCAGCCGGGATGCTCGTAGCTGCGCAGTCCGTTGCCGACGAGGAGGGCGAAGTTGGAGGAGTCGCCCTCCGATATCCACGATCCCTTGGGCCGCGGTGGCGTCCAGACCAGGTACCCCATCGCTTTCAGTTCCTCGGCCGTGTATCCGGACAGGCCGAAGTAGTCCTCGTCGTCGAAGCCGGCCGCCATCTGCTTGCCGTCACCCCAGACGCGGTACGAGGCGCCGATCGGTCCCACGCCGGAAACGTTGGTCCCGGTCCACCCGGCGGAGTGGTAGAACGCGCCCTCGGGGCGGACGACACCGCGGGAACCGTACCCCCACACGGAGGTGGCCACTTCCCGGTTCTGGATGTCGGGCCAGTCGGGGTTTGATGTAGTCGTCGAACGTGGCGTCCTGCTGGCCGAAGCTGGTGATGACCGCCTTGTTCACGACCTTCTTGTAGACGGCGCGCCACCGAGGAGTGCCCTGGTACTCGTCCTGGATCGACCGGAGGGCCCTGGCGATGGTGTTGGGCCCGCCCCAGGCCTGCAGGAACACCTGCCCCGGCTTGTCGTCCAGCAGGACCTTCCTGATCAGGTCGGAGCCTTCCGTGTCCGCGGCCATGTCGCCCTCGTCGGTGACATTGCCCATCGCGATCAGCGACCGCAGGCGGGAGGGCGCGGGATAGCGCGGGTCGTGCCGGACGAGGTTCGGGTAGGCCCGGGCGTAGGCGTCGACGGCCTCGGCGATGTGCAGCCGGGCCCCGGGGGCGGGCCAGCGATGTGCCTCCAGGCCCCGGCTCGGGTCGCCCCGGTAGTGGTGCTGGCTGGAGGAGTAGACGAGGCCGGCGATGTTGATCTCGTTGCTGTACAGCAGCATGCGCAGCATCGAGTTGAGGTCGTCCAGCTCCGGGTCGGTCGTGACGATCGTACGGGGCGCGGCCGACGGCGCGGTGGCATGGCTGCCGGTTCGCACCTGCCGGTCCCGGTCCCCCGCCGATGAGCCGGCGCCCGCCGCCGCGCCGGTCTGGGTGAGCGACAGTGTGAGGCCGAGGGCCGCCGTGCTCACGACGAGCGCGCGGGTGAGGTGGGAGAACGCGGGAGATCGTGGGGCGCTGATCGGGGCGCGGGGTTCCATCGGAGACCTCCATGTGTAGGGCTCTGCTGATGCGTTGGGGAAGCGCTTCGGCCGTACGGGCGCACCGCTGGAAGCCGCCCCGTACCGCTACGGAGCCGCCGAGGGGCGGATGGGCCGAAGGGCGGATGTGCCGAGGGGACGGAGGTGCCGAAGCCGACCTCCGGCCGTGTGGACGCGTCGTACCGCGGTCAGCCGCTCAACAGTTCTCGGGCGACATCGACATCGGTGACCAGGATGTTGATCCACCTGCCTCGCACCGCGCCCCGGATCGCTGCCACCTTGTCCATTCCCGGCTACCGCGATACGGCGTTCCACGGCGCGCAGCTGATCCGGATCGATGCCGATGAGGCGGTCGTTGAAAGGCGCACCGACGGAGTTCCCGTCGGCGTCGAAGTACCGGGCGCAGACGTCGCCCACCGCTCCGAGTTTCTTCAGTGCCCGCTGGTCCTGGGAGGTGATGGCGTTGCCCGAGCGTCGCAGCAGCGGAGAGGGGTCGAGGCTGCCGATGCCGAGGAGCGCCAGTGTGAGACGTGACCATGCCTGCATGACACCCACCATGGCCGGCTCCTGCGCCAGCAGGACCCGCAGTTCCCTGCTGCCGACCAGGGCGGCCGAGGAGGCGAACACCGGTCGGGCGCCGGTGAGTTCCGCCAGCCGGCTCGTCAGCCGGGTGGCGTGCAGCTGTACTTCCGGGCTGCCGGAGCCGCCGACGATCTGGACCACCTCGTGTGCCACGGACGACGTCTTGGCCCGCATGACCTTCACGGATTCGAGGAGAGTGGCGCTCCAGGAGGAGACACCGATGACCTCTCCTCCCTTGAGCGTCGCGTCGAGATAGGTGGCGGTGGCCGCGGCGAGCGCGGGGATGACGTCCGCCCCCGAGCCCTCCACCTCGACCACGACGGCGTCGCGCAGGCCGTACCGTTCGACGAGGGCTTCCTCCAGCTCGGCGTGTACGCCTTCGGGTGACACCACGACGGTGCGGACCACTCCCCTGTCGACCGCCTCCTTGAGCAGACGGGAGACACGCGGCTGCGACATGTTGAGATGTGCCGCGATCTCGGGCTGCCGCACTCCGCGCTCGTGATACATGCGGGCTACTTTGATCAGCAGCCGCATATGGTCAGGGCTGGGAGTGGACGCTGCCGCCACCATGTCTCCATCCTTGTCATCCCTGGCGGCCGGGCGCCAGGGCCTGTTACCGCTGCGGAACAGCCTGTCTCCGGGGCTCGGCCGGGACCGGCCGCGGTACCCACGTCGCCGGTGTCAGAGCTTGGCGAAGACGCCGTACTCGGCGGCGTTCTTCTCGGTGATCAGTTCACAGTCGATGGACTGCTTCTCGGGCTGTCCGGTCTTGCCCGTCCTCACGTACGTGTCCGCCTGCTCGACCGGGGTCTGTTCATGATCTGGCTGAAGTACACCCCGGCGCCCCGGGACGGGGTGGTGCCAGTGGTGCGGTCGGGGCCGGGTGCCGTCCCGGTGCGGGGTGAGCGCCGCATCAACCGGGTGCTCATCGCGGTGCGAGGCCTGCTGTCGCACGCGGTGTCGGTCCGGGAGGCACCGAGGTCGGTGCTCGGGCAGATCTACGAGCTCGCCGACAGCCGGGACCTCCCGGCGGAAGCCCAAGGCGAGGACGGCAGCCTGTTCTACCGGTTGCGTCCGGTGCACTCGCTTCGTGAGCCGGAGACGCAGGTGGACCGGGCGGAGGACGCTGAGCTGGTGGCTATGTTCGCCGCCTGCCGGAGCGCGCGGGACCGGCTTGTCGTCCTGCTGGTCGGCAGGGTCGACCAAACCCGCCTGCGGCTCCTGCCGCGCCCCAAGACCAACCCGGAGGGCACCAAACCTCTCGTGGACATCTCCACCCACCACCGGGCCTGGGTGAACTCCCTGCCCGACCTCCTCGTGCCCGTCGTCGTCGCCGACGGGAACACCCGCATCCCGCGGCTGGTGCCGTTCGACAAGACCCGCATCTTCCCCTACGCCTACCGCCACTGCTATGCCCAGCGGCACGCCGACGCCGGCGTCCCCGTCGACGTCCTCAAGGAGCTGATGGACCACCGGCTGGTCCACACCACCATGGGCTACTACCGCGTCGGCGAGGAACGTCGACGCGAAGCCGTCGACCGGGCACCGCCCTGCAGTTCGACCGGCACGGCAACCGGGTCTGGCGCACCGCGAAGAGCCTGCTCGACTCCGAACACGTCCGCCGCGCGATCGGCGAGGTTGCCGTCCCCTACGGCGGGTGCCGTGAGCCCTCCAACGTCGCGGCCGGCGGCCACGCCTGCCCGCTCCGCTTCCGCTGCCTGGGTTGCGAGCCCTTCTCCACCGACGTCTCCTACCTCCCCGACCTCCAGGCCCACCTCGCCGATCTGCTCCGCAGCCGCGAACGTCTGATGTCCGCGTTCGAAGCCGACGACTGGGCCCGGACCCAGGCCATGCCCTCACAGGAAGAGATCCGCCGGGTGCGCCGCCTGATCGAACGCGTCCAGACCGACCTCGAAGACCTCACCCCCGAGGACCGCGCCCAGATCGAGCAGGCCGTCACCCTCGTCCGCCGCAGCCGCACCGTCACGCTCGGCATGCCCCGTGTGCGCCAGCCCGTTCCCGACGTCCGCCCGACAAGGATGCCGAAGTGACCTCTGCGATGAGCAACGGCCGCGAGGCTGGCACCGAACGGCGCCGCAGCCGCGTCCAGGAAGCCATCACGACCGCCGCGCGCCACGGCACACCGCTGACCGCATCGGCCATCGCCCGTGCAGCACAGGTCGACCGCACCTTCCTCTACCGCCACCGCGACCTTTTGGAGCTCCTCCACGCGGCCGGTCTTCGGTCGGCCGGTGAGATGCCAGAACCAGGGACCGCCACCGGGGCATCGCTGCAGGCGGACCTGGCCAATGCCAATGCCCGCGCTGCCCGTCTATCCGCAAGGGTCCAGCAATTGGAGACGCTCCTCTCCCGGCACCTCGGGAACCAGGCGTGGCACGAGTCGGGTCTGGGCAGCCCGGCCTGCACCGAGGAACTCCAGCAGACGATCACCAAGCTTGAACAGGGCACCGCCGACTTGACCACCGCCCTGGAGGAGCGAGAGGCCGAACTCAAGGCCGCCCGCGAGGCCAACCGCCAGCTGACGAGAGCCTTGAACCAGCGCGAATGACCGTCCGCGCGCGTTGAGACGGCAGCGCACTGCAGCGAAGCCTGGCTGGGGACTCATAGGGGCACGGTGCTTTCCCGGACCACGAGGGTTGGCCGGAGCAGGACCTGTTCGGCCTTGGCGTCTGGGTCCTTGAGCCGGTCGAGGAGGAGGCGCATGGTGTGTCGTGCGACCAGTTCCAGTGGCTGGGCGAGGCTGGTCAATCCCGGGTCGACAAAGTGTGCGCCGACGCTGTCGTCGAATCCCACGACGCCGACGTCACGGCCGGCGGCCAGTCCTCGCTCCCGGCACGCTCGAAGCGCACCGATCGCGATGGTGTCGCTGACGCACACGAAGCCTGTTGGTGGCGTCTTCCTGTCGAGGAGTCGGCCGGCGAGCTCCCGCCCCGTGCTGATCTCGTCGGGCCCGCAGACCGCGAGATCACGGGTCGAGAAGCCATGTGAACGCATGGCCCGGCGCCAGCCGGACTCCCGGTCGCCCCCGAACCCGTTGCGCCCGTCCCAGCCCACGTAGGCAATGCGCCGGTGACCGCGTTCGGCGAGATGGTCCACGGCCTGCTCCATACCGGCGGCCCCGTCGACGTCGACCCACCACGTGTCCGACATGGGATGACCCCAGGGGCGCCCGAACGAGACGAAGGGAATGCCGCGTTCACGCAGGAAGGCGATACGAGGGTCGTGATCCTGGGTGGAAGTGATCACGAAGCAGTCGACGGTGTTCGCGCTGAAGATCTCCTGGATGACCTGGATCTCTTCCTCGTCGGTGGCGGCGGGGTGGCAGAAGACCGCGTGGTCGGCTCGGTGTGCCGCTACCGAGAGTTCGTAGAGATAGCTCGCCCATACCCCGCCCGACTGACCTTCGGTGGTCGGCAACAGCCGAAAGCCCACGGCCCGCGGAGACTGCGTTCGCAGCGAACGCGCAGCCTGGTTGGGGCGGTAACCCAACTCGTCGACTGCTTTGAGGACCCGTCGCAACGTTGTTGGGCTGAGACGGTCCGGAGAGTTCAAGGCGTAGTGAACGGTCTGCTTGGAAACTCCCACCCGCGCCGCCACCATGGCCATGGTCGGCCTTGACGACCCGGACGTTCCCTCAGTGGCCGGTCTCTGACCGCGCTGCGGAACCGGTGGTTGATCGGTAAAACCCATCCGCTCATTCTGGTGGGCAGGAAGCGCGACGGTCAAGGATGTTCGACCGCCCGCCCGTATGGTCGCGCCGATCAGGGCCGCAGGATCGCTGCGGGCTGTCGGCATGCGTCCCCCGGGGTGTGTCATGCGTACGCCTCTCGCCGCAGAGAACACCAGTGACCTGGTGGAAGATCCGCGACGTGGTCAGGGGGCGTGCCGGGCCCCTCCCGATGACGCCCCAGTGCGGGCGGCGCTGCGACGGTCACCGTCACGTTCATGCAGACCTCTTGACTTGCTGCGGCAAACGACCCTACGGTCCCAGTTTTATCGGTAACACAGAAGTTATATCGATGACACCGAGGGCCCGCGAACCTGCGCCCACAAGCTCGACCAGGCGCCGTGACGCGGCGAAACGATCAAGGGCTGCTCTACGGCGACGTACCGTCAGCGGAAGGGACGACTGTGTTCAGAAGCAGGAATGTGATCAAGGAGGCGGCTGCCACCACGGCTGTGGACCGCCGCAGCATCCTCAAGGCGGGCATGTTCGCCGGTCTCGGTCTGGCCGCCGCGCCCGCGCTTGCGGCATGCGGCGGCGGCTCCGCGGGGAGTGGGCCTGGACTGAAGTGGGCGGGTTGGGACGGGCCGCCCCAGTCGGAAGTGTTCCGTCGGTTCTCCGAGAAGATGACCGAGAAGCTGGGCGTGAAGGTCACTTACCAACAGGTCGTGGGTGACTACCTCTCCAAGCTGCTGCCGCAACTGTCGGCCGGCGCCGCTCCCGACGCCTTCTACGTCGGTGACATCTACATGGCCAAGCTGATCGAAACCAAGCAGGTGCTCGACCTCACCGACTACCTGGACAGTGGTGACGCCGCGGTCAAGCTCGATGACTTCCACGAGGGGCTGTACCGGTGGTGCAGGCCTGCGGACGGTAGCCCCGGGCTGTTCGGGCTGCCGGTGGACTGCAGTCCGCTGGTGTTCTGGTTCAACAAGGACCTCCTGGCCGAGGCGGGCGTCAGCACCGACCCGGCCGCCCAGTTCGAGGCGGGCACCTGGACCCAGGACACGCTCACCGACCTGCTCGACAAGATCCGCGCCACCAAGAAGAGGGGTCTGTTGCTCAATGGCAGCAACTGGTTCGACTGGTTCGGCTGGATGTCCACCTTCGGTGGGACGCTCTTCGACGAGTCCGGTAAGGCGGTGTTCGACGCCGACCCCAAGTCCCAGGAGGCGCTGGCGTGGCTGTTCGAGCAGTTGAAGTCGGGAAACATCACCTACTCCGGCGCCCTCCCGCAGGGACAGGGCGGTGACGTACTGTTCTACGCCGGCCAGCTGGCCTGCCTCACTTACAGCCGCGTCATCCTGCCGAACGTCAGGAAGGTCAAGTTCGGCTTCGATATCGCCCCCTTGCCCTCCCTGTCCGGCAAGGACGTCATGCCGGTACCGGTCAACACGGCGGCGCTGTCGGTCAACGCCAAGTCCAAGAACCAGGCCAAGGCGCTGGAGTTCCTCGGCAACTTCCTGAACGCCGAGGGGCAGAGGTTCCGCCTGTCCGACGGCGGCAACGCGGTGCCGTCGATCAAGGGACTGGACGACGTCGTCACCGAGGGCAACGTGCCCGCGCACGGCAAGCTGTTCAACGACGTCGCGGCCAAGGGCTACGCCGTCCCCAGCGCGATCGCCGGCAACGCGAAGGCCGCCCAAGAGCTCCCGGTGCTGGTGGACAAGATGCTCAAGGCGGGCAACGAGACGCCGCGTTCGTTCAGCGGCAAGGTGGTCAAGCTGATCAACGGGGGCGCCTGATGGCCATCAGCAGCACCGGTTCCCAGGCCCGGGCGCGGCTGACGTCCGCGGCCCCGGACGTCCACCCGGACCGCCGGAGTCGGCGTCGGCGTCGGCGAGGCGGGGACACGGCCGCGGGATACCTGTTCCTGGCGCCCCAGTTGCTGGGGCTGGTGGTGTTCATGGTCGGCCCGCTGCTGTTCGCCCTGGTGCTGGCGTTCTACCACTGGGACGGGTTCGGCACGCGATCCTTCGCCGGGCTGTCCAACTTCGCCGAGGTCGTGTCCTCCCCGCGCATCCAGCGCTCGGCGGTCAACACCGTCTGGTTCACGGTGTTGCAGGTGCCGGGACTGATGCTCTCGGGATTGTTCTTCGCCGTGCTGATGCAGCGGGCCGGCAAGCTGACCCCGGTGTACCGGCTGGCGTTCTTCGCCCCGGTGATCACCTCTTCGGTTGCGGTCGCGGCGATCTGGCTGTGGCTCTTCAACCCCAACATCAGCCCGGTCAACAACGCACTGCGCGAGATCGGGCTGCCCGCGCCGAACTGGCTGCAGGACGCCCGGTTCGTCATCCCGGCCTTCGCGATCGTCGGGATCTGGCAGGGCCTGGGCTACCAGCTGGTCATGTTCATGGCCGGGCTGCAGAGCATCGACCGCTCGTACCTGGAAGCCGCCTTGCTGGACGGCTGTTCGGAGTGGCAGAAGCTGCGACACGTCACCATCCCGCTGCTGTCCCCGACCATCCTGTTCCTCTCCATCACCTCGATCATCGGCTCGTTCCAGGTGTTCGACTACATCTACGTCTTCTTCGACGACAGGGCTCCGGACTCCGCCCGCACCATCGTCTACGAGGTGGTCCGGATCGCCTTCGGTGAGTTCAACTTCGGAGAGGCATCGGCTCTCGCCCTCCTCCTGTTCCTGGCCCTGCTCGTAGTCACCGGCTGCCAGCTCGCAGCCCAGAAGAAATGGGTGCACTACACAGAATGAGTACTTTCTCCGACACCCACAGCCGCGCGGTCACGACCGCCAAGGGCGCTTCCGGCTCCGGCCGGCCCGCCCGTCGCAAACTGCTGCTGCACGCGGTCCTCCTCGTCTGCGCCATCGGGATGGCTCTGCCGTTCGCCTGGATGCTGTTCTCCTCGTTCAAACCCTTGGGCGAGATCTTCATGCAGCCGCCCAAGCTCTTGCCCCAGGACTGGAACGAGCAGGGCTACCGCACCGCTCTGGGCGGGGCCGACTTTGTCCGCGGGTTCTGGAACAGCACCTACATCGCCCTGACGGTCACCGCGGTCTCCCTGCTCACCTCGGCGATGGCCGCCTACGCGTTCGCGCGGATCGACTTCTGGGGCCGCCGCCCGCTGTTCATGGTCTTCCTCGCGACCATGATGGTCCCCGGCCAGCTCACGATCATCCCGCTGTACATCATCATGGGCTGGCTGGGCTGGGTGGACACCCATGCCGCAATCATCGTGCCACCCGCACTGTTCAACGCCTTCGGCGTCTTCCTGCTACGCCAGTACATCAAAGGCATCCCCGTGGAGTTGGAGGAAGCCGCCCAGCTCGACGGCGCCGGCCGGGTCCGCAGGTTCGTGACGATCATCCTGCCGCTGCTGCGCACCCCTCTCACGGCGTTGGGGATCTTCACCTTCCTCGGCCAGTGGAACAACTTCTTCTTCCCGCTGATCTTCCTCAACAGCTCCGACAAGTTCACGCTGCCGCTGCTGGTCAACCAGTTCAAGGGCCAGTACGTCTCGGACTGGCCCGCGCTGATGGCCGCCACGACGTTGCTGGCTGCACCGATGCTGCTCGTGTTCGCGTTCGCGCAACGCCAGATCGTCGAAGGCATCGCCCTGTCCGGCTCCAAGTCCTGAGCCACGCATGTGCGTAAGGCCGGTTCTAGAAACCCGGGCTACGCCCAGCCACTCAGCGCACCCAGCCCACGCACCCCACAACAAGACCCATCAGAGAAGGGCACGCATGCCCCCCCCCACAAAGACCCCTCCGACCAGGACAACCCCACCCACGACCCGGCACCCGCGCGGTCCGAGCACGCCCCTCCCGGTCACGAGGACCACACCACCACCGCCACAGAAGAATCCCGGCCCGACACCGGGTGGACGCTCAGCACCACCGAAACCGACGACGACTACGCGCCGACCTTCCTCGCCAACGGCTATTTCGGTGGCAGGATCCCCGCGGCGGGGACGGGATACGCGACGACGCCGATCGAAACCCAGGCGCACCTGGCCGGGTTCTTCGCCCAGGACGGCCCGATCGAGAAGTACGCGAACATCCCGACCTGGTCCACGCTGGCGTTCTCCGACGAGTCGGGCACCTACGGCCGGCTGCCCCAGGCGCGGGGAGGTGAACAGGACGACCCGGAGCAGGGAGCGGTCAGCGACTACCGGCAGACACTGAACCTGCGGGCCGGGCTGCTGACCACACAAGCGACGTGGACCTCACCGGCGGGCCGCCGCACCGATCTCACCTACGAGGTACTGGTCCACCGGGCCCGGCATCGGGTGGCCGCGGTCCAGCTCACCTTCACCCCGCACTGGAGTGGCAGCGCGCGCGTGTCCGGGGTCTTCGACGGAACCAGCGCAAGGCTGACCGAACAGTCGAGCAAGGGCTACGACGGTACGGCGGCCGAGTCGTACGAGACGGTGACGACGCTCGGCACGGACATCACCGCAGCGCTCGCGTCGCGACTGGAACTGCCCACCGGGGTGGCGGCACACGTCGCCGAGTTCGAGACCGACCAGGTCCAGTCGGCTGGTGTGCAGGCGACCTTCGATGTGAAGGCTGGCAGCACGTACACGGTCACCAAGTACGTCGGCGTGGCCAGCTCCCAGGACTCCGACGACCCGCTGTCGGCTGCTCGCGCCGCCGCGGCGGCCGCGGCGGACACCGGGTACGGTGACCTGCTGACCGAGCACAAGGCGGCGTGGGACGACCTGTGGCGGGCCGACATCGAGGTCCTGGGGGATCCGGTGCTGCAGCTGCAGGTCCGCGCGAGCATGTTCTACCTGCTGGCAAGCACCCGCGCCGGGGTGAACTGGAGCCTGTCCCCGTGCGGCCTGTCCGGCGACGGATACAACGGGCACGTCTTCTGGGACACCGAGACCTGGATGTATCCAGCGCTGCTGGCCCAGCACCCGGACATCGCGGCGGGTATGAACACCTATCGACAGCAGCGTCTGGCCGCAGCCCAGGAGTACGCGACCCGAACAGGGTTCGGGGGTGCGAGGTTCCCCTGGGAGAGCGCGCTGCATGGAGACGAACAGACCCCACCCGGCTGGGAAATGGGTGACCTCGAGCACCACATCACCGCCGACATCGCACTCGCCCACTGGCAGTACTACCTCGCCACCGGCGATCGCGACTGGCTCGCCGAGAACGCCTGGCCGGTGCTGAAGGGTGCAGCCGAATTCTGGGCGAGCTCCGCCGTTCCCAATGATGC
This sequence comes from Streptomyces sp. NPDC088124, assembly GCF_040685895.1. Classification (NCBI taxonomy): domain Bacteria; kingdom Bacillati; phylum Actinomycetota; class Actinomycetes; order Kitasatosporales; family Streptomycetaceae; genus Streptomyces; species Streptomyces sp. NPDC088124. The sequence continues at coordinate 122,452 of NZ_JBFBJB010000009.1, forward strand.
TGGCGGCTACGACATCAAGCAGGTGATGGGTCCGGACGAATACCACTTCCCGGTCGACAACAGCGTGTACACCAACGTCGCGGCCGCTAAGACCCTGCGGATCGCCACCCGGGCAGCGAAGATCGTGCGCGTGGCCGCGGACCCCGAGTGGGACCGGGTCGCCGACGGCCTGCGAACCCCGTACGACGAGGATCTGGGCATTCATCCGCAGTTCGACGGCTACGACGGCGACACCATCAAGCAGGCCGACGTGGTGATGCTGCAGTACCCCTGGGAGCACCCCATGCCCCCCGAGGTCGCGCGGAACGATCTCGACTACTACGTGCCGCGCACCGACCCCGACGGCCCGTCCATGACCGACTCCATCCACTCCATCGCCCACGCCGCACTGGGGACTTTCGGGTCCGCCGCCTACGACTTCATGCGGCGCAGCGTGGACCCCTTCATACGCCGACCGTTCAACCAGTTCGCCGAGCAGCGTCACGGAGGCGCGTTCACGTTCACCACCGGACAGGGAGGTTTCCTGCAGGTCTTCCTCTACGGATTCAGCGGGATGCGCTGGCGTGAGGACCGACTCAGGCTCGACCCGACCCTGCCCCCTCAGCTGGACGGCCTCACCCTGCGCCGGATGCTGTGGCAGGGACGCGAGTTCGACGTCGAGATCGGCCCGGAGCACACCACGTTCACGCTGACCGGAGGTCTCCCGACGCAAGTAGAGGTCGCGGGCGCGACACACCCACTGCGTCAGGGCGCACCGCTGATCCTGCCAACCCGCCGGCCCGAGCCGCTGCCCACCAGTGACCTCGCCGGCGCGTCGCGGAGAGCGTGACCGCAAGCTCGCGGTCCCTCTCCGCGTCCATCAGCACCGCGACAGGCAATCCGGCCACCGCCTGACCATCCACCTCGCGGTTGCTGCTCGCCGCAAGCTGGTTATCACCGAAGTCGAAGTGGCGGCGCATCAGGCCCAGCGCAACAACCAACTGCGACTGGTGGCCCGCGGACGCGAAGGGGGCCCACAAATCCCTGAGCGAAGCGGTGCCGCCCGCCTGCGACACCTTCATCCGCAGCCCGACCGGTTCGGCAACGTGCGAAGGCCATCGCGGCAGGCGTACCCCCGCAAGCAACGACGTCTGATGCACCGTCTCGACAGTTTCCCAGGAGATCGAACTCATGAGTTCAGAAGCACACCGGAACACGGTAACTGCGTGCCGGGGGCCGGGATCGGAGTCCTCCTCTCGCCCGGAACGCCCCGCGGGCACAGCGGCCACGACCTCGCCGGCCTACCGGGACCCTTCGAGACCGCTCGAGGAACGCCTCGAGGATCTGCTCGCCCGCATGACGCTGCCGGAAAAGGTCGGCCAGATGCTGCAGCTGGACGCCCGGGGCGACTTGGAGGAGGTCGTGGCCACGAAGCTGGCCGGGTCGATCTTGCATGCCTCGCCCGAGCGCATGCACGCTGCCGTCGAGCTGGCGGCAGCCACCAGGCTGGGCATCCCGCTGCTCGTCGCTGACGACTGCATCCACGGCCACTCGTTCTGGCCGGGTGCCACGATCTTCCCCACGCAGTTGGGGATGGCCTGCACCTGGGACACCAAGCTCGTTGAGCGCATGGCCCGGGCCACCGCGGTAGAAGTCGCCGCGACGGGCATCCACTGGACCCTCTCGCCGGTGCTGTGCATCACCCGCGACCTGCGATGGGGCCGCGTAAACGAGACCTTCGGCGAGGACCCGCTGCTCATCGGGGAGCTGGGCGCCGCGATGGTCCGCGGGTATCAGGGAGCGGGACTTGACGACCCGACAGCGGTCCTGGCCTGCGCCAAGCACTTCGCGGGCTACTCGGAGACGCAGGGCGGACGCGACGCGAGCGAGGCGGACCTGAGCCGGCGCAAGCTGCGCTCATGGTTCCTGCCGCCATTCGAGAGGGTCGCTCGCGAGGGCTGCCGCACGTTCATGCTCGGCTACCAGGCGATGGACGGGGTCCCAATCACGGCGAACAAGTGGCTCCTGAACGACGTCCTCAAGGGCGAATGGGAGTTCACCGGCACGCTCGTAACCGACTGGGACAACGTGGGCCGGATGGTGTGGGAGCAGAAGGTCTGCGCAGATGCCGTAGAGGCCGCAGTGGTCGCGGTGCAGGCCGGAAACGACCTGGTGATGACCACGCCGGACTTCTTCGAGGGCGCCCAGAAAGCAGTCGCGCAGGGGCGGCTGCGAGAGGAGGAGATCGACGAGGCGGTCCGGCGGATCCTGAAACTGAAAATAGAACTGGGCCTGTTTGAGGATCCCCGTGTGCCGGACCAGGCACGCCAGGCCGACGTGATCGGATGCGCCGAGCACACCGCCCTCAACCTCGAACTCGCCCGAAGGTCCCTGGTGCTGTTGCGCAACGACGGCACCTTGCCCCTCGACGGCGGACTGACCGTAGACGGTCAGGGCCACACCGTCACCGCCGCGGGCCCTCGCACGATCGCCGTGATCGGCCCCAACGGCGACGACCCGCAGGCCATGCTCGGCGACTGGGCCGGCGCATCCGGCCAGGTGGACTGGATGCCGGACGGGCACCCGCGCGAGACCGTCACGACGGTGCTCGACGGGTTCCGCGCAACCGTCCCCGAGGGGTGGACGGTCACCTACGCCCGCGGCGCCGACATCGGGCGCCTCGGGCCGGACCCGCAAGGACCGGTCTACCCCGACGGACAGCCCCGTCCGCCCCTGTTCGCACCCGCGCCCGTCGACGAGGCTCAGATCGCGGAGGCGGTGAGCCTCGCGCGCGCGGCTGATTACGTCGTCGCCGTCGTCGGAGACACCGTCGCGTTGACGGGTGAAACTTGCTCGACCGCGACCCTGGAGCTGCAGGGCGCACAAGTCGCCCTCCTTGAGGCGCTTGTCGCCACCGGCACACCCGTCGTCGTGGTGCTGCTCCACGGCAAGCCCTCGGTACTCCCCGACGCCGCGCTGTCGGCGGCAGCGCTGATCGAGGCGTTCAACCCAGGCATGCGAGGCGGCCAGGCGGTGGCCGAGCTCGTCCTCGGTCTCATCGAGCCGTCGGGACGCCTGCCCCTTTCCGTGCCACGCCATGTCGGGCAGCAGCCCGTCTACTACAACCAGGTGCGCGGCCAGCATGGTGACCGATACGCCGACCTGACCCAGGAACCACTCTTCGTCTTCGGGGAGGGCCTGTCCTACAGCACCATCGAGTACACCGACCTGGCCATCCTCGATGAAGTCGTGGCCTTGGACGGCTTGGTTCGCGCCGAGGTCACCGTCTCCAACACCGGCGCCCGGCCGGTACTGGAAACCGTGCAGGCCTACATCAGCGACGTGGTCACGAGCGTCACGTGGGCACAGCGGGAACTCAAGGCCTGGCGGCAGGTCACGATCCCACCCGGTGACAGCGTGCGGGTCCGGCTGGAGATCCCCGCCGCGGCATGCTCCCTGGTCGACGCCGAAGGGCGCCGGATCGTCGAGCCCGGAGCGTTCGACCTGCTCGTCGGCCACAGCTCACGCACCGCCGACCTGCTGCGCGCCCGTTTCACCCTCAGCCAGCCATGACACCCGTCACCCTGCCACGGTTCAACGAGCTGCGGTGCCTCGTCGCCGTGATCGGGGACCAGGGCGTGGCACCGCACATCGTCCAGCCGACACGTCTTCAAACGCGGCAACGATTTCCTGTGCGCGCTCAACCTCTCAGACCAGCCAATCCCAATTCCCGAGGCCTGTGTCCTGCTGCACAGGGACCTGCGCCCTGACGCCCCGAATCCACCAGGGCCTGTCCGGTGTTCCTCCCCGCCGACCGGACAGGCCCTGGTCCCCGCCCATGTGCTCGGACGGGCCGTGGCCGTTCGTCCGGCATGTCCTGTGCGTCTGCCATGAACACGTCGACGATTGTGCCGCACCGGCTACCCGGGTACTTCCGCCCGCAGCTCCGCCGCTTGGTGACGGAAGAAGTGGGACACCCGGTCGGCGCTCTGAATCTCCCCACGGCCATTGCGCCGCTGACGTCTACCGATCGGAGCTGATGTCATGCGACGCCACGTACGACGGGATGCCATCGCTCGTTCGCCCGATCCAGCGATAGCACCACATGTGTTGCACGCGCTATCGTCCCCTGCACAACCGCTGAGCTGCACCGATCCGCGTCGAATCACGTAGCACCACAGTTTTCCCCAAGAGAAACCGCTGTGCTCTCGGCCCGTACCCCGGATCCCCGGCATGCACCGGCGCCGCACCGGCGGCTCGGGCGGCGGCACAGTTCCTGTAGTACACGGACTCGTCGTTGCCGCCGGCGTCGGGATCGGGGTCGACAGCAGGCTCGACGGTGACCTCAACCGTCTTCGTCTCCGTAACGGTCGGCGCCGGCTTCGGCTTGGCCGTGACGGTCTCGGTGACGGCCGGCGCAGGTGCGGTCGTCTCGGTGGTGGTCGCCGTGACCGTCGCCGCGGGTGTCTCGGGTGCCGCTCTGACGCTGGACGCCTTCTCGGACTGGGCCGGGTCCTCGCCCGTACCGATACCGACGCCCGCGAGGAACAGGAGTCCGGCGGCCGGGAGGAGGACACGCTTCCGGGTCCACTTGGGGCGGTTGGGCGAACCCGGTGCGGTGTACGGGTTGGTGCCCGTCTGGGGTGACTGGCCCCAAGGTGTCGGCTGTGGCGGCGGATTGTTCGGCATGAGTCCCCCTGAGGTGGTTCGTGAGCGATGACCGTAACGGGGGATGTAGGCATCAGGTGACAGATGCGCATGAGTGGTGACCGATTTGTAATCAAGGGGTGGAGGGGGCCGCTGTGCTGCCGGTGACGAGACGGCACGGGACAGCAACTGGAAGTCGGCCCACTGGCTTTGGCGAAGGCAGGGACCGGCACGGTAAGCGGCTGAAGGCAGTTCCTAGTCCTCCGCGAGCACCACGACCGTGTCGCCCTCGCGCAGGGTCAGCGGCGTGGTTTTCGAGGGGTTGAGACTCACCCCGTACAGCGGTGGTTCGTCACTGTGCTCCACGAGCCGGTAGCCGATGGCCGTCTCGCCGCGCTGCCGGGCCGCCTCGATCACGGTGGCGAAGTTGGCCTCGGCTCCGGGGAGGAGATAGCTCGGCGCCGGTTTGAGGTAGATCTCCGAACCCTCGGGGTCGAAGAGGTCGGCGAACACCGCGTCCAGGTGGCGGTTCTCGCTGAGCTGGGTGAGCAGCAGGCTGATCACCTTCGTGCTGACGATGAAGTCGTCGGCCTTGGTGACCTGTGCGACCTCGCGGTTGGCGTCGTCGTTCATCTCCGTGACGATCGAGTACGGATCGCCGAGCCGGATCTCGATGTCCCGCAGATGGAGCAGGGTGACCAGGGTGCGGTCGTCGGCCCGGCCGGGATCGATCGTGTCGTCCGTGAGCACCACGATATGGCGATAGCTGTCCAGTTCCAGGGACTCCAGGGACGGCCGGCTGATGGGATCGCAGTGTTTGAAGCCGACGGTCAGGTTCTCCAGTCGCCCGGTCAGGTCCTCCCGCGGCTGCCGGGGAGCCGCGATGTCGACCGCGGAGCCGGGCTGCACCAGACGGTCGAGCAGTGAAACGATCTCCGCCGCCCGGGGGTTCCAGCCGATGATCAACGTCCGGTCGGGCAACGGCTCCGGAGCCTCGGCCGTGGTGATCGCCGACCGTACGATCGTGGGCGGGGCAGCCGCCCGCTCGATGAGCAGATCATCCTCGGCGACCATCAGCAGCCGGTCACCGCGCTCGACGACGGTGTCCATCGACGGGTTGACCTGTATCTTCCCGTCCTCCCGCTGCAGGCCGATGGGGATGCCGCGTTCGAATGCCGTCAGTGATTCCCCGTAGGTGGCACCGGTCAGTGCCGGCTCGCTCCAGGGGTAGATCTCGTTGCCCATGAAGCTGAGCAGCTCGTTGAAGACGGTGGACAGCCCGGACTGCCGGTGGGCCTGCACGATCAGCCGTACGGCGATGTCGTCGACGTCGATCACCAGCGCCGCGTCGCCCGCGGCCAGCCGGGCCGCCGCCAGGTTGGTGGAGTTCTGCACCGCGGCCACCACGGTGGGGCGCCGCCCCGGCCATCTGCGGTTGTTGAGCAGCAACAGCACCTTGATGACATCGATATCACTGTCGTCGGTGAGCGGCGGCAGCACCATGATCGCCTTGGCGGTGTCCGGACTGACCAGCTCCAGGTCCTCGCGCTGCAGGGGGCTGCCGGAGCGGCAGATCACCCGGGTCTTCCCGGTGTCCGGGATGCGCCGCCGGATCTCGTCGTCCATGTCGACCTTGTCGCGGTCGGCGAGGATCACCACGCAGGAGCGCCGCTCGCTCTGATTGGCCTCCACCAACTCGGCGATCACCGTGAAGATCTGGTCCGACCAGCCGAGCACGATGGTGTGCCCGCGTTCGATCAGTTGCGACTTGCCCTTCCGCAGTTCCTGGATATGGGTCTCCAGGCCGGTCGTGATCACACCGATCAGCGCGCTGACGATGAAGATCCCGCCGATGGTCACCGTGAGCATGAGGATCAGGAACAGCGGCTGTCCGGTGTCCCCGCCCATCGTGCCCGGATCGAGGGTGCGCAGCAGACTCATCCAGACGACGCCCGCCCAGCCGCCGTTCTCCTCCGTGTCCTTGTGGGCCAGCACCACCACCGCGCTGGAGACCAGGGTGATCAGTGCTAACGAGGCCAGCCCCAGCCAGCCGATCAACGCCGGGGTGCCACGGTCCATCGTTCCGTCGAACCAGTACCGCAGCCGCTCCCGCAGCGTCTTGCGCATGCCGTAATCCTCCGTCGTTCCATCCGCCGCCGTGCCCAACAGGGCGGTCCGGACGGCGTGTTACCCGTAAGAGGGTGTCGCCCATCCCCTGACCACGCCAATCGTGGTGACAAAGCCGGGCAGAACGCGGCACGCGCCCACCTCCCGGATGGCGACGGGAATGATCGGAACAGCCACGCCGCACAACCATTCGCCGCACCCATCTGTCACACCAGGCATCCGTGAGAAGGCTTCCACTGAACGGAAGGGTGTATGCGACATGTCATTCCCTGGACGGCGTCGGCGCTCTGCCGCCCTGACCGCCATCGCGGTCGCCCTGCTCGGCGTCGGGCTCGTCGGCGCTCCCGCCCAGGCCGAACCGTCGGACAGCGGCGCCGCGCAGTACGGTCCGGAACTGAACTTCACCGTCGCCCGGGACAAGATCGGTCTGCCGCAACCGCTGGTGTACCCGAACGACCCGGCGCAGATCGGCTGGGGCCTGCCCGGCGATCCTGACGGGGGCACCGCCAAGGACGTGGTCGTCACCATCGACGTGTCCGGCATCTCCGAATTCGCCGACGTCCAGGGCGTCCGCTGCGCCGAGAACCTGTGTTCCTGGCCGGTCAGGGACGTCGAGGCGGACGGTTTCACCGGCGGCCTCCTGGAACTGCTGGCCAAGCCGGACGCCCCGCTCGGCACCACCGGGACCGCCCGGCTCACCGCGACGTCCTCCAACGCGACGATCGCCCCCCTCACCGTGCAGGTCACCGTCGGCACCATGGAACTGGTCGTCAACCATCTGCCGCCGAAGGACGGTGCGGAGCCCGGGACTTCGCTGGGGGCCCCGATCACCGTCGCCAACATGGGCTCGCTCACGTCGCCCGGTGTGGAACTGAAGCTGACCACCACCCAGGGCCTCGGCTTCGCACCACGGTTCGCCAACTGCGCCTACGGCACGACCGACGACCTCCCCTCCGGCCATGGGCGGACGCTGGAGTCCGCCGTCTGCCGGATCGCCACACCGGTCGAACCGGGCAAGCGCTACCGGCTGTCGGCCCCTGTGGGCCTCGACGTCAAGGGGACGGCGCTCTTCGAGTTCCTGGACTACCGGGTGAAGCCGCCGGCCGACGCCGTACGTACCGCCGCGGACCCGCGCGGCGCCGGCTCCAAGGACTCCGGCCCGAGCGGCGAAGCACCCGTGCTCACGCTGGTGCCGGACGGCGAGGCGCCCCCGCCCGGCACCGTGACGGAACAGGGGATGTGGATGGTCAACGCCGCCAACACCGCCGATCTCGCCGTCACCGGCGACTCCGCCACCGCCGAGGCCGGCCCCGGCACGGAGGTGACGCTGACGGCCAAGCTGCGCAACGACGGACCCGCTACCTTCGACCTCCTCACCTCCGACGACCAGATCGGGCTGCTGGTCGACATTCCCAAGGGCACCACGGCGGTGAAGGTCCCCGAGCGCTGCCGCCCCTGGAACGGCCTCGGAACGGACGACCCCCGCCCGGGCGCCCCCCAGTACATGTGCGCGTTCCGCTCGCCGTTCGCCGTGGGCCAGGCCGTGGAGCTGCCGTTCACGCTGCGTGTCGCCGAGGACGCACCGGCCACCACCCGTGCCACGATGCGCACCATGTCGGTGAACGGTGTGGAGTTGGCGTTCGACACCCACCAGGCCAACAACACCGCCCAGTTCACGGTGCGGGTGAAGAACGGCGGGGCCAACGGCGGCACGCCCGGCCCGGACGCCACCGCCGGTGGCGGTGGCGGTGGCGGTGGCGGTGGCGGAAACGGCAACCAGCCCGGCACCCAGACCATCAGCGCACCCCGGACCTCCCCGAACACGCCGGGCATGCTGGCCGCCACCGGCAGCAGCGGCACGGCGGCCGTCGCCTGGGTGAGCGGCACGGCACTCGTCGCGGGCGCCGCGCTCCTGGCCGCCACCCACCGCCCCGGCCGCCGCACCGCCGGCTGACCCGCGTTCCGTAGCGGACTACGGGGCCATGACCGGCTCTTCGACAACGCGTCCCGTGCCCTCCTGCGCGCAGTGGGAATCCACCGGCCTGGTACCGGAGTTCATCTCCGGCACCAGGCCGGCCGCGCGTGACGCTTTGACAAAGTTGCTCCGTGACACCCGTCTCCGGCGTAGGCTGAGGGAAGCCTCCGGGACCGTCCGGGCCCGCAGCGGGTTGCATACCGCCGCGAACCTCGTCGAGCAGCGCGTCCGCGGGCTCCACACCGGCACATCGGCAACGACCTGACCATGACCGGTCCCGGTCGACGGACACCCTTGCTCCACCGGATGGATTGAGGTGCCGAACATGAAGCAGTCCTCACGACGTGGCGCCGGGGCCACACGACTCGGCGTGGCAGCCGCCGCTCTCGCCGCCCTCCTGGCGCTCTCCGCCTGCGCGGGAGGATCCGAGCCGTCCACCGACGGCGGCCCGGACACCCCGGCCACGCTCGGCCTCGCCATACCCTCGGCCGTGATGGCTCCCAAGGAAGAAGTCGCCACCTACGCGGTGGGTGACAGCGAGGGCTACTTCTCCCAGGAGAAGCTGAAGGTCGACGTGATCAACACCGACGGTTCGGTCGCCGCCGTCCAGGCCGTCGCCTCCGGCAGCGCCGACATCGCGCCGGCCGACGCGGGAGCCATCCTCGCCGCGCGGGAGAAGGGCGTTCCGGTCAAGGCCGTCGGCGGCCTGGTGCGCAACTGGCCCTGGCGCATGGCGGTCCTGCCGGACAGCGGGATCACGTCCCCCGCCGACCTCAAGGGCAAGAGGATCGGTGTCATCAGCCTCGCCTCCGGCTCGGCCATCTTCGCCCGTGCGTACGCGGCCGACGCCGGGCTGGACGCGGCCGAGGACATCGATCTGCTGCCGGTCGGGGTGGGCGCGCAGGCCCTGTCCGCGCTGGAGGCCGGCAAGGTCGACGTCCTCGCCCTGTTCACGCAGGCGTACACCACCATCGAGAACACCGGCACGGAGTTCCGCTACCTGGACAACTCCGCCGCCTTCGAAGGCATCCGGTCCCTGACCTTCGCGGTGACCGAGAAGACCCTGCGGGAGAAGAAGGACGTGCTGACGCGCTACCTGCGCGCCTCGTACAAGGCACTGCTCTTCTCCGCCGTCAATCCCGGCGCCGCCATGCGTGACGGCTACCGGGCCTTCCCCCAGCTGCTGGCCGGCAAGAAGGCCGCCGACCGCGTCGCCGACGACACCAAGACCCTTGAGGCGTGGATAAAAACCGCGGTCCCGGTCACCGGTGAGCCCGAGGGCTTCCGGGACTGGGGGGCGATCGGCGACGAGGAATGGCGCAAGACGGTCGCCTACACCAGGACGTCCGGCCAGATCACCAAGGACGTCCCGGTCCCGGAGCTGTGGGACGGCAGCCTGCTCCAGGACGCGAACGACTTCGACCCGGCGGCCGTGATCGAGAAGGCGAAGGCCGCCGGATAGCGACCGGACACACCGTCAGAAGGCAGGGAGGGGAGGCCGCCATGGTGATCAGGGCTCTGGGCCGCCGCCGGAGCGCGCGGGGCCGGGGCGGTGTTCCCGCGCGCGACGTGGACGAAGGCCGCTGGATCGAGGTCGACGCCGTGCACAAGACCTACCGGCCGCGCAGGTCCGAGCCGACCCACGCACTCTCGGACGTCACCTTCACGGTCCGGCGCGGCGAGTTCGTCTCGGTCGTCGGCCCCTCGGGGTGCGGCAAGACCACCCTGCTGAAGATCCTCGCCGGGGTCGTCCCGGGGAGCCGGGGGACGGTCCGGGTCGCCGGTCATGAGGTGGCGGGTCCGCTGCCCGAGGTGGGCATGGTCTTCCAGGCGGCCACCCTCCTGCCGTGGCGCACCGTACTGCAGAACGTGATGGTGCCCGTGGAGGTGCGGAAACTCGACGCCCGGGTGTACCGGGAGCGGGCCGAGCGGCTGCTCGCGATGGCCGGCCTCGACGGCTTCGAGGACAAGTACCCCCACGAGCTGAGCGGCGGGATGCAGCAGCGCACCGGAATCTGCCGGGCCCTGGTGCACGATCCGGCCGTGCTGCTGATGGACGAGCCGTTCGGCGCCCTCGACGCCCTGACCCGCGACCACATGAACGTCGAACTGCTGCGGATCCGGCGGGAGAGCGGCCAGACCATCGTCTTCGTCACCCACTCCATCCCCGAGGCGGTCTTCCTCTCCGACCGGGTGGTGGTCCTCAGCCCCCGCCCCGGCCGTATCGCCGAGATCGTCGACATCGAGCTGGGGCGCCCGCGCGCGCTCAGCTCCATGGCCTCGGACCGGGCCGGGGTCTTCGTCGAGCGGATCCGCAAGCACTTCGACGGCGCCGGTGTGATCGACCGATGAGGTTCCCCAGGGCCAGGACCGTCAGGGAGCGCCCCGAACTGCTGCTCGTGCCCGCCGTCTTCGTGATCGTCGTGCTGATATGGGAGTTCGCGGTCCCCGCCTTCGGAATCGACGACTATCTGCTGCCGCGTCCCTCCCGGATCGCCGACGCCCTGTGGACCCAGCTGCTCGACCCGCTGTTCTGGCGCCATCTGAGGGTCACACTGCTGGAGTCGCTGTACGGCTTCCTCCTCGGCGCGACGGCCGCGTTGGTGCTCGGTACGGTGATCGCGCAAGTGCGGCTGGTCGAGCGCACGTTCATGCCGTACATCGTCGCCTTCCAGACGGTGCCCAAGGTGGCTCTCGCGCCGCTGTTCGTCGTGTGGTTCGGCTTCGGCATGACGAGCAAGGTCGTCATGGCGGCGGTGATCGCGTTCTTCCCGATGCTGGTCAACGTGATCGAAGGGCTGCGCTCGGCCGACGCCGACCGGATCCAGATGCTCACGGTGTTCGGCGCGGGCAGGTTCGAGGTCTTCAGGATGGTCCGGCTGCCGAGCGCGCTCCCCTTCATCTTCGTCGGTCTGGACATCGGGATCGTCTTCTCGATCCTCGGCGCCGTCGTCGGCGAGTTCATCGGGGCGAAGGAGGGCCTCGGATACCTCCTGCTGCAGACCAACTACAACTTCGACATCGCAGGGATGTTCGCCGTGCTGGTGGTGCTCTCCGTGGTGGGCCTCGTCGCCCACTTCACCGTCCGTCTCGCCCAGAAGCGCTTCGTCTTCTGGGCCGAGGAGGGCCGGGTGACCGGGTCCGCGTGACCGGGACATGAGCGCGGATCAGAACGGCTTCGGCGGCCGGCCCGTGGCGGAGCCCGGGCCGCCTGACACCTTACGGAGTTCACCGTGACCGAGTACGACCTGGTGCTGAAGAACGCCCGTGTCGTCCACCACGACCAGGACGGCGCGCGCCCCGCGGACATCGCCGTCAGTGGCGGGCGAATAGCCGCCGTGGCCCCCGGCATCGCCATGGAAGGCGCCCGGCGGGTGGTCGACGCCGGGGGCCGGCTGGCGTTCCCCGGCGTCGTCGACGCCCACCAGCACTGGGGGATCTACAATCCGCTCGCCGAGGACGCGGCGACCGAGAGCCGCGCGTGCGCGCAGGGCGGCGTCACCACCGCCCTGACCTACATGCGGACCGGGCGGTACTACCTCAACAAGGGAGGCGCGTACGGCGACTTCTTCCCCGAGGTGCTGGACGCCACCGCCGGCCGGGCCCATGTCGACTACGGCTTCCACCTCGCGCCGATGTCACGCGGACACATCGGCGAGATTCCCGCCCTGATCGAGCGGTTCGGCGTCACCTCGTTCAAGATCTTCATGTTCTACGGCAGCCACGGCCTGCACGGCAGGTCCGCCGACCAGAGCGCGTTCCTGATGATCCCCGAGAACGAGCGGTACGACTACGCGCACTTCGAGTTCGTCATGCGCGGGGTGCAGGCCGCCCGCGAGCGCTTCCCCCACCTCGCCGAAGAGATCTCGCTCTCCCTGCACTGCGAGACCGCCGAGATCATGACCGCGTACACCGAGCTGGTCGAGGAGGCGGGCGACCTGACCGGGCTCGCCGCCTACAGCGCCTCCCGGCCACAGCACTCCGAAGGGCTCGCGGTCTCCATCGCCGCCTACCTGGCGCACGAGACCGGGCTGCCGACGGTCAATCTGCTCCACCTGTCGTCCCGCAAGGCGGTCGACGCGGCCGTGCGGATGAGCCGGGCGTTCCCGCACATCGACTTCCGCCGCGAGGTCACCGTCGGGCACCTGCTCGCCGACATCACCACCGCGCACGGCCTCGGCGGCAAGGTCAACCCGCCGCTGCGGCCCCGCGAGGACGTCGAGGCGCTCTGGGAGTACGTGCTCGACGGCACCGTCGACTGGGTCGTCAGCGACCACGCGTGCTGCCGGGAGGAGGCGAAGTTCGGTGAGCCCGAGGACGATGTCTTCCTCGCCAGGTCCGGGTTCGGCGGAGCCGAATACCTCCTCCCGGGCCTGATCACCGAGGGGACGAAGCGCGGCCTGCCCCTGGGCCGGATCGCCGCACTGACCTCCTGGAACCCGGCCCGGCGCTACGGGCTGCGCGCCAAGGGCAGCCTCGCACCCGGCTTCGACGCCGACATCGCCCTGGTCGACCCGGGCCGCTCCTGGACGGTGCGTGCCGGGGAGTCGGAGTCGGCGCAGGAGTACACCCCGTTCGAAGGCTTCGGGCTGACCGCCCGGGTCACCGACACCTTCCTGCGCGGCCATCACATCCTGCGGGCGGGCCGGGTCACCGGCAAGCCCGTCGGCACCTACCTGCACCGCCCCACTCGCGGCGCGTGACGGCCGAACACCCCGGCTTTTCTTGCCCGGTGTGGCGTGACGTCCCTGTGCACATGGCCGATCACCCGCCTCGCACTCCGCGAGATCGGACTGGCGGATGACGCGACCTAGACCCTGGTCCAAGGCGGCTTCGCCCGCCAGGACGATGCACCAGCCCGCGCCGTACCAACAGACTTGCTCAGGTGCCGAGCTTCCATGGCGTGCCCACCGACGCGGATGAGTTGTCACGGCTCAGGTTCCGAGGCTTCAGATACTCACTTCTGCATGAGGAAGAAATGCACCTTGTAGACAACGGTCGTGACCGAGTTCCAGAGCCCGGGACGGCCCCTGCCCCGACGCAACCGCCTGCCACGGCGAAGCCGACGGCGCTCGAATCCCTGGGCGGCCCGATGGGGTTCGCCTATTCCACCATTCCGGTTGTCATCTTCGTGGCCGCCAACACCTTCCTGCCGCTGCCACTGACTCTCTTCGTCGCGCTCGGCACCGGGTTGGCACTCATGGTGTTCCGGCTCATCCGCGGTGAGCGCTTCGGCACGGCGGTCGGCAGCCTCGCCGGAGTCGCCGTCACCGCGGGGGTGGTTGCCTGGACCGGCTCGGCGAAGGACTTCTTCGTCGTCGGTATCTGGATGGCGTTTGCGGGCTTCCTCGCCACGTTCTGCTCCGTGGTGGCACGCCGGCCGGTGACCGGAGTCGTGTGGAACCTGCTCCACGGCGGCGAACACGCCTGGCGCGCCGACCGGACCGTACTGCGCGCTCATGACATCGCGACCCTGTCTGCGGCGACCGTCTTCGGCGCCCGCTTCGTCGTCATGCAGTGGCTCTATCTCCAGGACTCCACCGGATGGCTGGCGGCCGCGAAGATCATCATGGGTGTCCCGCTGACCGCGTTGGCCGCGGTGGTCGTCATCTGGGCCTTTCGGCGGAGCACCAAGCGGTTCGCCTGAAGTACCGGTTCAGGTGTCGGTTCCGTGGGTGGAGGCCGGCCATGGGAGTTGCGCGGTGAGGATGTATCCGTTGTCGGGTGTGGGGTGATGATCGAGCTTGCCGCCGGCGAGGCCGACGCGTTCGGCGAGGCCGCGCAGTCCGTATCCCGATGGTGGTGGGTGGGTCCTTGCCGGGTTGTTCGTGAGGGCGGGTGAGTTGCTGACGGTGACGTGGAGCTGGTTGCCGGCTGCTCTTTCCAGGGTGATGTGGATGTGTGCGCCGGGGGCGTGTTTGGTGGCGTTGGTCAGTCCTTCCTGGACGATTCGGTAGGCGGTTCGTCCGATGGTGTCGGGTGGCGTCCCACTCACGGTGGTGGTGAGCGCCACGTGCAGTCCTGAGGTACGGGCGTCCGCGACCAGGTCGGGGATCCCGTGCAGGGAGGGCTGGGTGAGTTCTGAGTGCGGTGGGCCGGCGCGCAGAACGCCGAGGACGTCGCGTAGTTCTTCGAGGGCTTGGTGAGAGCCGGCGGCGATGCCGTGAACGAGAGTCCGGTTTTCGTGGGCGGGGAGGTTTGTGCGGTGGTTGAGCACTCCGGCCTGCATGGCGATCAGGGAGATGCGGTGGGCGAGGACATCGTGCATCTCCCGGGCGATGCGGTTGCGTTCCTGGGCTTGGGCCTGCGCCGCACGTGCCTTCTGTTCCCGTTCCATTCTGTGTGCCCGCGCGCGAAGGGTTCGTACCTCGACGCGTCGCGCACCGACAGCCACACCCGCAGCCACCGCGATGCCGGCCAACAGGGGCGGGACGACGAGTCTGTAGAAGGACGTGGGCGAGCCGGGTGGGCTCTCCACGGGGTGGGACCCGACGAGGAAGTGGGACGCGATCAGGTAGGCGAGCGTGACGGCCCCGATCTCCATCGGGCGCCGGCGGGTGGAGACCGAGGCCAGCGCCAACAGTCCGACACCGGTGGCAAACGAGGAGGCGGTGGAGACAACGGCGACCGTCAGAGTGACCGCCAGCGGGTATCGCCTGCGCCACACCAAGGCTGTCAGGCAGCCGAGAGCCACCGACGGATCACCGATGAGATACCAAGCGCCCCTGTCAGCCGACGGCCACTTCATTCCCAGGCCGATATAGAGCCAGATCCAAAGGCCCACTGCTGCGGCCGCGGCAAGCTGCCAATGCCGCTGCCACCTTCCGAGCCGGGCCGCGACGTCCGAGTTCACCTGCTCATCATCCCCGAAGCCGGCGGGTGGTGAGTCCGGCCGGGAACTGAGGCATCCCAGCCGTCCGTGACGATCCGCGCGATGACGCCGCGGAGACTATCGGTGACAAGAACGCCGCGCCGCCCCTCATCGCATCGACAATCTGCTCAGGAGGCCGCGCGTGGCCTTCGACGCCACGATTGCCCAACAGGCCCGCTTCGTGTACCTGGAAGGTCTGGCGCACGGGCCGGTCATAGAGCTGATCGAGAGCGAACTTCTGGGCAGCTGAAGCGGGACCCTTGGGCCTGCTTCGGGGTGCCGCTCCCGGACTGCCTCAGCGTTCCGTGAACCGGCGCAAGGCGTCGAGCACGGCCGGGGCGAGGGTGTCCGGGTGGTCGGCGTCGTGCAGCAGGTGGTCCACTCCGGGCAGCGGCACCCGGCCCGGTCCCTCGACGGGTGCGCGGCGCAGGGCGGCGGTCAGTGCGTTCGTCGTGGAACAGGGAACCTGGACGTCGTTCGTGCCGCACGTCAGCAGCACCTTGGTCCCCGGCCGGAGGGCCGCGACGGTGTCCGGCGGGTAGATGGCGTCGTCGCTCTGCACGAACCGGGCGCTCGGCCCTTGGAAGGCTTGGAAGAGCTGGGCGACCGCGGGCGGCAGGTCGGTGGTGTCGACCGGCCGGCGTTCACGCAGGGCGGTGACGGCGGCGTCCACCGCCGCGTCGATCACGCGCTGCTGCTCCGGGGTGAGCTGGCCCTGCCGGGTCGCCTCGGCGATCTGGGCGTGCAGTTGCAGCGCGACCAGGTCCAGCAGACGGATCGCCTGCGGTTGCAGCAGTGCCAGGCCGGCCGGGCGCGGGCGGACGGTGCCGCCGAGCAGCAGCCCGGTCATCGCGCCCTCGCTGTGCCCGACGACCAGCAGCGCGCGCGGGTCGGTCTCCGGCTGATCGCGCAACTCCTCGTAGGCGGCCCTGGCCTGGCGGACGAATGCCGGGTAGTCGAGTTCTTCCGGGTGGTCGCGGTAGGCGCCGAGCCCGGTGCGGCCGGTGCCGTACTTGTCGAATCGCAGCGTGGCGACCCGATCGTCGCCGAGCGCGTCGGCCACTTTCGCCAGGGCGTTCGAGGTGGACGCGGATGGTTGGTTGCCGTCGCGGTCGGTGGGGCCGCTGCCGGGCAGCAGCAGCGCCGCCCGCAGCCGTTGTCCGGCACGGTGCTCGGGAACATGCAGGGTGCCGTACGTCGTCGTCCCGTCGACGGTGAAGACGACCTCGCGGTCGGCGGCGGGCACGAGACGCGGAGTCGCCTGGGCCGGGGTGGCGGTCACGGCGGTCAAGGCCAGCACGACCGCGGTTAAGCGAAGGAACATCTGCCAGCCTCTTTCAGTTCAGGGCGTTCTCGACCAGCGCGACGGTCGCGCGGGGGTCGTCGACCTGGAGGACCAGGCGGGCGTAGCGCTCGTCGGCGAGTTCGACCACGACGGTCTTCGACGGATCCTTGACGTCCCAGAAGACCGTCTCGCCGTCGAGATGGAAGGTGCCCGCCGTGATCACACCGGGTACGCGGGTGCCCGGCGCGCGAACCCCCTTGGGATCGGCGGCGATGCCGGGGTCGACAGTCGCGCCACGGACGTTGACCAGCGGGATGGTCAAGCTGCTCTTGAGGGCCCAGAGCTTGCCGAGCCCCTCCATCACGACGACGAGGTCGTCGCCGTCGATACGGACCAGTGCCATGTCGGTTTTCCTTGTCAGGCGAGAGGATCGAGGCGTTGGGACAGCGCGGTGCCGACGCCGTCGGGATTGCCGCGCAGGAGGATGCCCAGCGCGGCGGCCGTGAGGGCGGCGGCCAGGTCGGCGGAAATGCCGAGCGCGTCGGCGAGTGCCTTGTCGACGGCACCCAACGCGGCCATCACCTCGGCGGCGACCTCCTCGTCGACCGGCGCCCGGTCGACCGCCGCGAGCAGCAGCAGACCGAGGTCGGCCGATGTGACGAGCCGCAGCGCGGTCGCCGCGTCCGATGCCGCGGCGAGCGCGTCGGCCAAGGGACGGACATCGTCCGCGAGGTGGCGGCGCAGGGCGACCAGGTAGAGGCCGCGCTTGCTGCCGAACGTCTTGTACAGGCTGTTGCGGTGCACGCCGAGGTGGGTGACGAGATCGTCGACGGACACACCGTCATACGCGCGGCTGCCGAACAACCCTACGGCGGCGCGCACCGCCTCGTCCTCGTCGAACGCTCTTGGCCTACCCATGGCACGACCATAGCCGGTTGAGGAACGATCAGTCAAGAACGATCGTTCCTCAACCGGGTCGGCAGGGCCCACCGAGGGCGCACGGGGCCGGAGTCGTGCCGAACGCGTCGCCGCGGGTCAGCGGTCGCCGCGGGTCAGCGCACCCTTCCCCGTGGCTTCAGGGCCACCGGGGGCAGTTCGGGGGCCGGGAGGCGGTCGCCCGCGTAGCCGCGTACCTCGCCGAAGCGGGAGGTCTCCATCCAGTCCTTGCGGGCCGCCTCGATCTCCTCATGCGAACGGCCGATGAAGTTCCACCACATGACCAGTTCCTCCTCGAAGGGCTCACCGCCGAGGAGCATCAGTCCCGCGTCGGACCGGGCGCGCAGGGGGAGTTCGGTGCGGCCGCAGCCGAGGTAGAGCATGGAGCCGGGGAGTACGGGTACTCCGTCGACCTCGGTCTCGCCGGACATGCACAGGACCGCGTACTCGAAGTCGGGTTCGAGAGGGAGACGGGTCTCGGTGCCGCCGCCCAGTGCGAGGTCCGCGGCGACCAGGGGGGTGTAGGTGGTGCCCGGGGAGACCGCGCCGTCGAGTGCGCCCAGGATGACGGTGGCGGTCAGGCCCGGGGCGGTGACGACGGGCAGGTCGGCGTGGTGCTGGAAGTGCGGTGTGACCTCGCGATGGGCGTCCGGGAGCGCGACCCAGAGCTGGGCGCCGTGCAGGAAACGGGCGTGGGAGCGGGGGCTCTCCTCCGAGTGGGAGATCGCCCGGCCCGCGGTCATCAGACCGAGTTCGCGCGGGCGTACGGTCTGGAGGCTGCCGAGGCTGTCGCGGTGCAGCACCTCGCCGTCGTGCAGCCAGCTCACCGTCTGGAGCCCCATGTGCGGGTGGGGCGGGACCTGCATGCCGGGCTCGTCGGCGATGTCGTCGGGCCCGTAGTGGTCGACGAAGGCGAACGCGCCCACCATGCGGCGGCCGAGGTTGGGCAGCAGTCTGCGGACCTCGGTGGACTCGCCCAGCCGGACCGCGCGGGGGCTCAGGAGTTCTCGTACCGGCTCGGCGACGACGAAGCCGCGGCCGCCGCAGACGGTGGCGGTGGCCTGACGATCAAGATTACTCATGGCGACCAACTTAGTACGGGACGGGGCGTGCCGGTCCGGTCGCGGTTCACCGGTCGCCGGTGTCCGGGGCGTGCCACACCGTGGTCGTGTTGCAGAAGGCCCGGATGCCCTGGCCCGACAGCTCCCGCCCGTACCCGGAACGCTTCACGCCGCCGAAGGGGAGGGCGGGGTGCGAGGCCGTCATGCCGTTGAAGAACACACCGCCCGCCTCCAGGTCGCGTACGAAGCGGCGCACCTCGGGCTCCTCACGCGTCCATACGTTGGAACTCAGCCCGAACGGGGTGTCGTTGGCGAGTGCCACCGCCTCGTCCAGGTCCCTGATCCGGTAGAGCGTGGCGACGGGGCCGAACGTCTCCTCGTGGTGGATCCGCATCGCGTCCGTGATCCCGGCGAGGACGGTCGGCTCGTAGAACCACCCCTTGCCGCATTCCTGCGGGCGCTGCCCGCCGCACAGCGCGGTCGCTCCCCGGCCCAGCGCGTCCTCGACCAGTTCCTCCAGATCCGCGCGGCCCCGCTCGCTGGCGAGTGGGCCGATGTCGGTGGACTCGTCCATCGGGTCGCCGACGGTCAGGTCGCGCATGCCGGCGGTGAACAGGGCGGCGAAGGTGTCGAAGACGTCCTCGTGGACGATGAAACGCTTGGCGGCGATGCACGACTGGCCGTTGTTCTGCGTCCTGGCGGTCACCGCGGTCCTCGCCGCCCGTTCGACGTCGGCCGAGGGCATCACGATGTACGGATCGCTGCCGCCCAGTTCCAGGACGGTCTTCTTGATCTCGTCGCCCGCGACGGCCGCGACGGCGCGGCCGGCCGCTTCGCTGCCGGTGAGGGTGGCGGCGGCCACCCGGGGGTCGCGCAGGACGGCCTCGACCGCGTCCGACCCGACCAGCAGGGTCTGGAAACAGCCGGGCGGATAGCCCGCCCGGCGGAAGAGGTTCTCCAGGTAGAGGGCGGTCTGCGGAACGTTCGAGGCGTGTTTGAGCAGGCCCACGTTGCCGGCCATGAGGGCCGGGGCCGCGAACCGTACGACCTGCCAGAGCGGGAAGTTCCACGGCATGACGGCGAGGATCACCCCGAGAGGGCGGTGGCGGACGCCGGCGCGGGCGGCGCCGGAGTCCCGTACGTCGGCGTCCGAGGGGTGTTCGTCGGCGAGCAGTTCAGCGGCGCGGTCCGCGTACCAGCGCATCGCCTTCACACACTTGGCGGCCTCGGCCCTGGCCGCGGCGACGGGCTTGCCCATCTCGGTGGTCATGGTGCGGGCGATGTCCGCCTCGTCGTGCTCCAGCAGGTCGGCGGCGCGGTTCAGCAGCCCCGCCCGCTCGTCGAAGCCGGTGGTGCGGTACGCCCGGAACGTGCTGTGGGCCGCGGCCAGGCGGGTCTCGATCTCCTCGGCCCCCAGCGGGTCGAAGGTCAGCAGCGTCTCTCCGCTGGCGGGGTTCACCGTCGCGATGGGCATGGCGATTCCTCCTCGAATCGGTCCGCCGGCCCCCGCCGTCCCGGCTTCTCAGGACCCTTCCCGGCTTCGCCGTACCGCGCAACAGGGCGGGGCGCTCGGGGGTCGGTTGCCGCCGTTTGACACGGTGGTGTGAGGTGGGAGGGTGGAAAGGCGGAGGGCGGCCACGGCCGTCCGTCCCGGCTCCGGGCGCGAGGAGAACGGAGAGCGACGTGAGCGGCGACAGCGCTGCGGCGATGGGAGACGAGGTCTACCAGCCCGACGGCTCCGAGGTCGGCGACGACCAGGGCATCCTCGACGCCGAGGACACACTGCTGGATCGCGGCTCCGACCCCTTCGACGAGGGCTGGTCGCCGCCCGAACGGCCTCTGGGCGTCGAGTGCAGGGGGACGACCGCCGCCGAGCGCTCGGCGGGCGAGACGCTCGATCAGCGCCTCGCCGAGGAGGTCCCCGAGGTGTGCGCGCCGGACGGGGACGGCATCGGGGACCTGCCGTACGGCGAGGGCGAACTGCTCGACGACGAGGTGGGCGACCACCGGTCCGGGCGGCTGGTGGCCCCGGACGAGGGCGCCCACGAGGACGCCGAGAAGGACATGATCGCCACTGATGTCGGCATCGACGGCGCGGCCGCGTCGGCGGAGGAGGCCGCCGTCCATCTCGTTCCCGAGGCCGACGTGGAGTGACACCGCCTCGCTCACGCCAGGGGCAGGGGTACGAGTACGGGGCCATGTCTCGGGGGTACGGGGTCGAGGAGCGCCGTGTCCAGCGGTACGAGGGGCGGCGGGACCACCCTGAACACGTTCTGCGGTGCCCGGACGCTCCTGGTGAACCAGATGACCTTGCCGTCCGCCGTGGCACAGGTGCCCCAGCTGTCGCTGAGCGCGGCCACCCGGGCCAGTCCGCTGTCCCCCGCCGTGCGCAGGCGCGGCAGACGCGGGTCGCCGTCCTCGACGGAGGCGGTGAGATGACGGCCGCTCCAACGGAGTTCCACCACACACCTGTTGTCGGGTCCGGAGTGCCGGTGGGCACGGGACAGCAGTTCGGCGACGCCGCGGGCCACCGGCTCGGCGTGCAGATCGAGCCTCCAGTGCCGCAGGTGCGCGGCGACGGTGCGCCGGAGCCGCGCCACGTGCTCGGGCGAGGTGTACGACGCCACCGCGTAGCGGCGGTCCTGACAAGGGCGTCCGGGGTGCGGACGCCCGGTGCACATGCAGTCGGGCGGAACGGTCATGGTGCCGGCTCCTCGGGAGGGGCCCACGTGCTTCACCGCGTGGTACCGGCGTCAGCACGGTGTACCAGCGGTCCCCGAGCACGAAGCGTGAGCGAAGGCCACGTCTGGGTCACCCTCAGGTTGCCGCCGAACGGCCGAACCCGCAACACGGACGGGCGCGGGACCTCGCCGGGGCCCTCGTCGACGGCCGGCGGTCCTCGTCGGCGGCGGGCGGGCCGTCGTCGACGGGTGCCCCGGAGTCACCGGCTCTCCAGGCGTACCTGGACCTCTTCCTCCTGGTCGCCCGAGGCCGTACCGACGACACGGACGGTGAAGGCCGAGGCCAGGGTCTCGCGCACGTGGTCCACCGCCGAGTAGCCGCCCTGGAGGGTGGCCACGACGGGCGCCGTCAGCCGGGTGGTGCCGGGGTCGCGCCGTGTCTCCGTCGTGTCGAAGGTCGCGACCCACACCGTCGGGCGCACTCCGGGCACCGCCTGCGGTCGGTCGTCGGCCGCGCGGTCGCAGGAGTAGGCCGTACGGAGCGCGCTGAACACCGCGTGCGCGTCCTCCTTCACCCCGTCGGTGAGGGCCACGACGACCTCTGCCCCCGCGTGGCTTGCCGAACCGTTACCGTCCGTACTCTTCACGTGGATCGTTCCTCTCCGCCGTCGCCTCCGGCCCCCCGTCCAGGCTCTCCCCGGCGGCCCGGGGCCGCGACCCGGACGCGCAGGGCGGTGACGTGGCCGCGCAGCCGGCTCAGCGGAGTGGGCGGCAGTTCACGGGCGGCGCCGCGCGCGTAGTGACGTTCGACGAAGAACTGCGCCACCGACAGCACGGTCGTGACGATGACGTACCAGATGGTCGCGACCATCAGCAGGGGGATGATCTCGTACGTGCGGTTGTAGATGAGCTGTACGGAGAAGAGCAGGTCCTGGACCGCGAGCACACTGACGATGCTGGTGCCCTTGAGGGTGCCGATGAGCATGTTGCCCGCCGTGGGGACGATGGAGCGCATCGCCTGCGGCACGATCACCCGGCGCAGCACCCGCCACCGGCTCAGGCCGAGCGAGGCGGCGGCCTCCATCTGGCCGGCGTCGACGGAGAGGATGCCGCCGCGCACCACCTCCGCCGCGTAGGCGGCCTCGTGCAGGGTCAGTCCGATGAGCGCGGTGAGGCCGGGCCCGAAGAGGTTCACGGTCGTGAAGGTGAGGAATTCCGGCCCGAAGGGGAGGCCGAGGCCCAGGGTCGGGTAGAGCGCGCCGATGTTGAACCAGAAGAGCAGCTGCACCAGCAGCGGCGTGGAGCGGAATATCCAGATGTAGCCCCAACTCAGAGTCTGGAGAACGGGGTTGGCGGAGAGTCTCAGCACCGCGAGGAAGGTGCCGATGAGGAAGCCGAGCACCATCACGGCCGCGGTCAGCCAGAGGGTGAGCAGCAGGCCGTCGAGGACGGCGGGTGTGGTGA
This sequence comes from Streptomyces sp. NPDC088124, assembly GCF_040685895.1. Taxonomy (NCBI): domain Bacteria; kingdom Bacillati; phylum Actinomycetota; class Actinomycetes; order Kitasatosporales; family Streptomycetaceae; genus Streptomyces; species Streptomyces sp. NPDC088124. The sequence continues at coordinate 145,478 of NZ_JBFBJB010000009.1, forward strand.
AGTACCGGCCGACCACGCCCCATTGGAACCGTTCGTTGCGGACGACCGAGTGGACGGCCATCGCGAGGAACAGCAGGGCGACGGTGGCCGACAGCCAGCGGCCGGGGTGGCGCCGGGGGACGATACGGGTGGGTTCACCGGGCTCCGCCGAGGGCTGCGGGGAGTTCCCCGGTGCGGCGGTCGCCAGGGGTGCGCGTGGTCCGTCGAGCGAGGGCGACAGGGACATGTGAGGGCTCCGCGGGGATCAGGAGATCTGGAGATCGGGAGATCGGGAGATCGGGAGATCGGGGATCGCGAGATCGAGGATCGGGAGAGCAGGCGATGCGCCGGTGTGGCGCGGATCTGGTGAGCAGGGTGTCGTCGTCACACGTACCGCGTCCCTCAACACGGCCGGTGCGTACCGGAGTCACCACGGACGCGCGGCACAGCCCGCCCGTGCCCGCCGGCGCCGGGCACCGCTCGATCGTACGGGCGTACGACGGACGGGTGTCAAGTACGCCGGTGCCCACGGTGCGAGCACATGTTGACTTCGGCAGACGTACCGTGCTCAATTGGCTCCATGCAAAAGCAGCAGCCGTTGGTCACCCGCGGCCACATCGACTTCGGTCGCGTGTGGTCCGCCTCTTGTCGCGCCTGACCCGGCAGCGGGCCGCCTGACCGGCCCCTCCCTCCCTCGGTGACCCCGTCGCGGGCCGAGTTCCTCTTTCACCGGGCGCACGCTGCCGTTCTCCCCCTCCCGGCTCCTCCCGGCGCACGTCCGTACGACGCGCCGTCCGTCGTCACGCACACCCCTGCGCACATCCCCCGTGTGTCCGCTCATGTCGCCCTGACCCGGGGCCGGTTCGGCATGCCGTAGTAGCCGTCCCGCCACGCCCCGGCCTCCGTACGAAAGGTCCGTCATGCCTGTGGAGTTCCTCGGTATCGCCGCCACCCACGACGGGTCGGAGACGACATCCCGCTCCGGCGCCTCGTTCGACAAGGAGTACACACTCAGGCTCGCCCGCGCCCACGAGGACCACGGCTGGGACCGGGTGCTGTTCGCGTACGGTTCGGGTTCGCCCGACCCGGCGCCGGCCGCCGCGTACGTCGCCTCCCGCCTCGACCGGCTCCAGATCCTGCTGGCGCACCGCCCGAACGTCTCGTACCCGACGTTCGCCGCGAAGACCTTCGCGACGCTGGACCGGATCAGCGACGGGCGGCTCACCGTCCATTTCATCACCGGCGGCAACGATCGCGAGCAGGGCCGTGAGGGCGACACCCTCACCAAGGACCAGCGGTACGCCCGCACCCGCGAGTACATCGGGATCGTCAAGCGCGTCTGGACGTCGCACGAGCCCTTCGACCACGAGGGCGAGCACTACCGGTTCCACGACTTCGTCAGCGATGTCTTCCCGGTCCAGCAGCCGCGTCCCGACGTCTCGTTCGGCGGGTCCTCGCCGGCGGCGTACGCGGCGGGCGGGGCCGAGGCCGACATCTACGCCCTGTGGGGCGAGCCGCTGGCGAGGACGGCGGAGCAGATCGAGGCGGTGAAGGCCGCGGCACGGGCCGCGGGGCGCCCGGCCCCGCCGCGCTTCCAGGTGGCCTTCCGGCCGATCATCGCCCCCACGGAGGAGCTGGCCTGGGAGAAGGCACACCGCACGGTCGCCACGATCAAGGAACGTACGGCCCAGGGCAGGCGTACGGTCGTACGGGACCACCCGCGGCTCGCCCCGGAGAACACCGGGGCGCAGCGGCTGATCGCGATCGCGGAGTCGGGCGAGCGCTTCGACCGGGCGCTGTGGACGCCGACGGCCGCCGCCACGGGCGGCGCGGGCAACTCCAACGCGCTGGTCGGCACCCCGGAGACGGTCGCGCAGGCCCTGCTGGACTACTACGACCTCGGCGTGGACATCATCTCGGCCCGGGGGTACGACCTGCTGGGCGACGCCATCGACTTCGGGCGCCATGTCATCCCGCTGGTACGCGCCGAGGTCGCCCGGCGTGACGCGGCGGGCGCGCCGCGCGGTACGCGGGGCCTGGCCGAGGCGGGCCGATGACCTCCGTCGCCGAACCCCGCGGGCTGACCTGGCGGCGGACCTCGGCCTCCGATCCGCTGGTGCGGCCGATGCTGGCCGAGCTGGGCCACGAGTACTCCGCGCGCTACGGGAAGGACGCGCACGGCGAGCTGGCCCGCTACCCCGCCGAGGAGTTCGACCCGCCGCACGGCACCCTGCTGCTGTTGCTGGAGCACGGCGAACCGGTCGCCGGGGGTGCCTTCCGCCGCTACGACGCGGGCACCGCGGAGCTGAAGCGGATCTGGACCCACTCCGCCCACCGGCGGCGCGGGCTCGGGCTGCTGGTCGTCGCGGAGCTGGAGCGCGTGGCGGGCGCCCGCGGCTACCACCGGGTCTTCCTCACCACCGGCCCGCGCCAGCCGGAGGCCCGCGGGCTGTATCTGGCGGCGGGGTACACACCGCTGTTCGACACCGCCGCGGATCCGGAGACCATCGGGCCGCTGCCGTTCGAGAAGCGCCTCGGGGCCCCGGCCGGCCCCGGGAGCACCACGGAAAGCGAGGGATGACCCGTGCGCACCCCGATCCCGGGCCGGTCCCGGCCCGCGCGCCGCACCGCGGCGGGCGCGCTGGTGGCCGCCCTGCTGCTGCCGCTCCTGGCGGGCTGCGGTGCGGACGCGGCGTCCGGGGAGGACGCGTCCGGTGCCGCGTCCGCCCCCTCGGAGGACGTCACCGCCGCGCTGGAGAAGAACCCCGCGCTGGCGAAGCTGCTGCCCGAGGAGGTGCGGAAGCGGGGGACGCTGACCCTCGGCGCCTCCGTGGGCGCGGCGCCCAGCTCCTACTTCCCCAGCGCGTCGAGCAGGACCCTGGCCGGTCAGGACGTCGACATCGCCGATGCCGTCGGCAAGCTGCTGGGTGTGCGGCTGACGCGGCAGCAGGCGAGTTTCGACGCCATCCTGCCCGCGCTCGGCAGCGGCAAGTACGACGTGGGCACGGGCAACTTCGGTGTCACCGACGAGCGCCGGAAGACGATCGACTTCGTCACGTACATCAATGACGGACAGGGCTTCGCCGTCCGTGAGGACGACACGAGCCTCGGCAGGGTGACCCGGCTCGACCAGCTCTGCGGCCGTTCGGTCGGGGTGGGCGCGGGCACCACCTTCGAGTCGACGCTCGAAGCCGGGAAGGGCGTCTGCGCCGCCACGGGCAGGAAGCCGTACAAGGTGAACGTCTACTCGGACAACGGGTCGCTGCTCACCAGTCTGCAGCAGAACCGGGTCGACGTGGTGATGTCGACGATCAACGGGCTGCGCCACCAGGCGGCCCAGCCCGCCGCCGGTACCCGGTTCCTGAACGAGTACCACCGGCTCGACGTGGGGTTCGCGTTCACGAAGGGATCCCCGCTGCCGAAGGCGTTCCAGGCGGCCGTCAACGAGCTGATCCGCAACGGTACGTACGGGAAGATCCTCGACAAGTGGGGGACGCGCGAATCCGCCATCGAGGAGTCCCTGATCAGTCCCCCCGAGCAGAAGTAGCCGGCAGGAGCCCCCGATGACCACCGTATCCGGCGCCGCGGCCTCCACCGCCTCCGCGACCGCCCCTGCCCCCGAATCCGCCGCCGTTCCCGAAGCCTCGGAGGCGCTCAGGGTCGTCCCCGCACGCCACTACTGGCGCTGGGCGGCCGGTGTGGCGGCGCTCGTCCTCGTCGCCCAGTTCACCCACGGCCTGGTCACCAACCCGGGCTGGGAGTGGGACACCTTCTTCCTCTATCTGACCGCCGACACGGTCCTCAAGGCCGTCTGGGTCACCCTTCAACTCACGCTCTACGGAACGGTGCTGGGCTTCGCCCTCGGTGTGGTCCTCGCCTTCATGCGGCTGAGCAGGAGTGTGATCCTCCAGACCGTCGCCTGGACGTACATCTGGGCGTTCCGCTCGATCCCGCTCATCGTCCAGCTGCTGTTCTGGTTCAACCTCGCCTATCTCTACGAGGAGTTGGGGGTGGGCATCCCGTTCGGCCCGGTGCTGTGGAGCTTCGACACGATGAACCTGGTCGGCGCGCTCTCCGCCGCCGTCATCGGTCTCGCGCTGCACCAGGCCGCGTACGCCGCCGAGATCGTCCGGGGCGGGATCATCTCCGTCGACGGCGGGCAGTTGGAGGCCGCGGCGGCCCTGGGCATCCCTCGGGCACGGCAGCTCCGGCGCATCCTGCTGCCGCAGGCGATGCGCGGGATCCTCCCCAACGCGGCGAACGAGGTGATCTCCCTGTTCAAGGGCACCTCGATCGTCTCGGTGATGGCCATCGGGGAGCTGTTCTACCAGGTGCAGGTGGTCTACGGCCGCAACGGGCGGGTCGTACCGCTGCTGATGGTCGCCACCGTCTGGTACATCCTGCTGACCACACTGCTCTCCGTCGTCCAGTACTACGTGGAGCGGCACTTCGCGCGCGGCGCCGAGCGCACTCCCCCGGCCACCCCGCTCCAGCGGGCGAGGGCCTTCACCCACAGGATGCGGGCTGCCGCCGCCACCGGAGGTTTCCAGAAATGACCACGGCCCCCGTCCCCGAACCGGCCGGCGCGCCCACACCGCCGGCGGACTCCCGTCCCATGGTCGACATACGCGGCGTCCACAAGAGCTTCGGCCCCCTCGACGTGCTGCGCGGGGTGGATCTCCGGGTACGCGCCGGGGAGGTCGCCGTCATCCTCGGCCCGTCCGGCTCCGGCAAGTCGACACTGCTGCGGAGCATCAACCATCTCGAAAAGCTCGACCGCGGTCACATCAGCATCGACGGGGAGCTGATCGGCTACCGCCGCTCCGGGTCCACACTGCACGAGCTCAAGGAACGGGAGGTGTTGAGGCAGCGTCTGCACATCGGGTTCGTCTTCCAGAACTTCCATCTCTTCCCGCATCTGACGGTGCTCGACAACATCATCGAGGCGCCGGTCTCGGCGCTGCGCAGGCCCCGCGCGGCCGCGGTCGCGCAGGCCGGGGCGCTGCTGGAGCGGGTGGGACTCGACGACAAGGCGGGCACCTATCCGCGGCAGCTCTCCGGTGGCCAGCAGCAGCGGGTGGCCATCGCCCGGGCGCTCGCGCTGGAGCCGAAGGTGCTGCTCTTCGACGAGCCGACCTCGGCGCTCGACCCCGAGCTGGTGGGCGAGGTCCTCGATGTGATCAAGGATCTGGCCCGCAGCGGCACCACGATGATCATCGTCACCCATGAGATCGGCTTCGCCCGCGAGGTGGCCGACACCGTCGTCTTCATGGACGACGGTGTGATCGTCGAGCAGGGTCCGCCCGCGGAGGTGCTGGACCGGCCGCGCCACGCCCGTACCAAGGCCTTTCTGTCGAAGGTCCTCTGAGGGCCACCGGCATCCGCCGCGGCCCCTGTCCCCTGTCCCCTGTCCCCTGTCCCTTCTCCCCTCCTCCGTCCCCGCTCGCCTCTCTCCCCCGTCCCCTTCCTCCGCCGTCTTGACAAGGAGCCCCTGTGCCGCCCCGCCGTTCTTCCCGCGCCGTCACCGCCGCCCTGCTCGGTCTCGTCTCCGTCCTCTCCCTCACCGCCTGCGGCAACCCGGCCGACGGGACCGGCCCGGAACCGGGCGGCGGCGCCGCGTCCGCCGCCGGGGCCGGCGGCGGGAAGGGGCTCCAGATCAATCTGGGCCCCGACCAGAAGCGGGTGTCCACCCCCGAGGTGGCGTCCATCGCCGCCCTCGTCCCGGCGGAGATCCGCGCGAGGGGCACCTTGGAGGTCACCAACTCCGCCGGCTCCGTACCCCCGTTGACCTTCTACGCCACCGATGACAGGACCGTGATCGGGGTGGAGCCGGACATCGCCTCGCTCGTCGCGGACGTGCTCGGGCTGAAACTGCGCTACCACCCGGTCGACTGGGCCAATATCTTCGTCGGGCTCGACAGCGGCAAGTACGACCTCGGGCTCAGCAACATCACCGTGACCGAGGAGCGCAAGGAGAAGTACGACTTCGCGACCTACCGGCTCGACAACATCGCGTTCGAGGCGAAGAAGGGTTCCGGCTGGAAGGTACGGGGACCCCGGGACGTGGCGGGCCGGACCATCGGGGTGGGCTCCGGCACCAACCAGGAGAAACTGCTGGTCGACTGGAGCAAGGCCAACGTGGCGAAGGGGCTGAAGCCCACCGACATCAAGATCTACCAGAACAGCAGCGACTACTACCTGGCGCTCGGTTCCGGCCGTCTCGACGCGTACTTCGGCCCCAACCCGGTCGCCGCGTACCACGCCGCCTCCACCGGACAGACCGAGATCATCGGTACGTTCTCGGGGGCCGGCGACGCGGTCCAGGGCGAGATCGCGGCCACCGCCAAGAAGGGCAACGGTCTGATCAGGCCCGTCCAGGAGGCGCTGAACACGGTGATCGAGAACGGGGCGTACGGGAAGGTCCTGGCCCGGTGGGGACTGACGGACGAGGCCGTGCCGTCCTCGGAGCTGAACCCTCCGGGACTGCCGAGGTCCGCCTCCTGAGGGCTGCTTCTCCCCCGGCCGGCCGAGGGCCGCCGGCCGGGTTCGGCCGTACGGGTTGTCGCCGTGCGAGGGTGTGTGTCGCGGGCGGCAGCCGGAGCGGCGGGCGCGGTCCGGCGAAGAGACTCGTCGGCGTGACGGATATTCAGCCCTCCCGGAGGGACGACGAGACGCTGCGGCTGATCGGGCAGGAATGGGGGCGCGTGTCCGCCGCGCCGGCCGCCTGGCGGGGCGCGCTGCCCGTCGACCCGGACCTCGGCAGCTACCCGGAGCCCGAGCAGATCGTGCCGCCCCGCTTCGGCAGGTTCGTCCGGGTCACCACGGTCGGCGGGCCGCCGAGAACGACCGTGGCCGCGAGCCGTGCGGAACCGGCCCCCTCCCCCGGGTTCGGGGCCCGGCTGCGGCGGGCCGTGCTGGGCGCGCCGCTGCGGTCCACCGCGGTCGTCCGGGAGCGGATGCGCAAGCTGGTGGCGCTGCCGGTGCTCTCGGCGGACGCGCTCTCCTCGGTGGCGTACGGCCCCGAGGCGCTGCTCGCGGTGCTGGTGCTGGGCGGTACGGCGGGGCTGGCCTACTCGGTGCCGGTGTCGCTGGCGATCGTCTTCCTGATGCTGGCCGTGGGACTGTCGTACCGCCAGACGATCCGGGCGTACCCGCAGGGCGGCGGCTCGTACATCGTCGCGACGGACAATCTGGGGCGGATCCCCGGTCTGGTGGCCGCGGCGGGGCTGATGACGGACTACGTCCTGACCGTGGCGGTCTCCGTGTCGTCCGGGATGGCCGCGGTCACCTCGGCCGTCCCCGGCCTCTCCGGGGACGTGGTGCCGATCGGCGTGCTGGTCATCGTCGTCCTGCTGGCGGGGAACCTGCGGGGGGTCAGACAGGCGGGCGCGCTGTTCGCGGCGCCGACGTACGCCTTCATCGTCGCCATCCTCGCGCTGGTGGCGTTCGGTCTGTACGACGCGGCCGGGCGCGGCTTCGAGCCCGTCCCGCATCCGCCGCTGCACGCGGTGGAGGGGGTGGGACTGCTGCTGGTGATGCGGGCGTTCGCGTCCGGGGCGACAGCGATGACCGGGATCGAGGCGATCTCCAACGCCGTACCCGTGTTCAAACCGGTCCCCTGGCGCAACGCGCGGACGACGCTGTCCTGGATGATCGGGCTGCTCATCTCCCTGTTCGCCGGGACGATCGCGATGACCCATCTGGAGGGGGTCGTCCCCCGGTCGGACGAGACGGTGCTCTCGCAGCTCGCGCACCGGAGTTTCGGCTCCGGCGGGATGTACGTCTTCACCCAGGCGGCGACGGCGCTGGTGCTGCTGCTCGCGGCGAACACCGCGTACAACGGCTTCCCCCGGGTGCTCTACCAACTGGCGCGGGACAACCACGCGCCGCGGATCTTTCTGAGGCTGGGCGACCGGCTGGCGTTCAGCAACGGCATCATCGCGCTCTCCGTGGCGGCGGTGCTGGTCTACGTGGCGTTCGACGGCGACACGGCGGCGCTGATCCCGCTGTACGCCGTGGGGGTCTTCCTCGCCTTCACCCTGTCGCAGAGCGGCATGGTCGTGCACTGGTGGCGCCGAAGGGACCGGCACTGGCGGCAGAGTCTCTGCTTCAACGCCACCGGCGCGGTGCTGTCGGCGCTCGTCTTCATCACGGCGGGCATCACCAAGTTCACCGAGGGCGCGTGGGTCGCGATCCTCACGGTGGGGGTGTTCCTGCTGGTGACGACGCGGATCCACCGCCACTACGCCCGGGTCGCCGAGGCGCTGCGGCTGCGGCCCCAGAAGATCGAGATTCCCAGCCGCACCATCGCCCCGCGGGCGGCGCGCGATGCGGTGGCCGCCGGCGCCGCGCAGGGGACCGATACGGAGGAGACCGACGGGCCCCTGGACGTGACCGAGGACGCCGAGGCGGAGGAGTCCCCCGAGGAGATCCTCCACCTGTCCGTCGTCCCGCTCGACTCACTGCACCGGGCGAGCATGCGCACCCTGGCCTACGCCGCCTCGCTCCAGCAGCCCGTCCTCGCCCTGCACGTCAGCACGAGCGACGAGGACGCAGAACGGTTCCGCCAGGCATGGCTGCTGTGGGGCAACCATCTGCCGCTGCGGATCATCGTCTCTCCGTACCGTGCGATCGTCACCCCCCTGATCAGTTATGTGGAGTCGCTGCACCGTCAGCGGCCGGATCTGACCATCACCGTCATCATTCCGGAGATCGTCGTGCGCCATTGGTGGCACCGCGTTCTGCACAGTCCGCTGGCGGGGCGGCTGCGGCACGCGCTCCGGCCGCTGCCGAAGATCGTCGTGACGACGGTCCCGTTCCACATCTCCGACGGGCACTCAACCCCGAACGGACATACGGAATGAATCATCAAACTATTGTCTCAACTGGTCGATTTATCGACCTTTACCTAAAGTTGGCAGCGGCACGGCCAGTCAGGGCCGTGGCATCTACATGAGGAGCCCACCATGCTTTCTCAAACCATGAGGCCGACTGAGATCACCCTGGACATCGAGGCGTTGGGAGCGGCGATGGCCGAGCCCGAGGCACCCCTGAGCGACGCGCCCGTGTACGCGCCGGAAGCGGCCGGCGTGTTGCTCCTGCTGGCCCTTCTCTCCCCGAAGGAGCCCAAGGAGCCGAAGGGCCGATGAGCCCCGACCGGTCGCGGACCTCCTATCAAGAAGCAGCGGCCGGCCTGGCACGACGTGCCCTCGGCGCCCTTCGGGGCGCCGGGGGCACGGCCATGGTCGCCGAACACGTCGAGAGCGCGCCGGATCCCGGCGCGGCGCTGGCCGCCATCAGGATCCTCGGCGCGGACACCCTCGCCCCCGCCCTGCTGGCCGGAGCCTCCGTGCACCCCCGGGACGCGGAGGCGGTGGCGCTGGCCTTCGGCGCGCTGCCGCCCGCGCGGGACGTCACGTCTCCGCCGCCCGCCGGGCCCGCGGGCCCCTGGCTGATGGCGTGGCGCGACTGGGGCACCCTCACCCTGCTGGCCGTCCTCTCCGACCAGACCCACGGCGAGCGGGCGCGCGGCGGCGACGGGCGTCCCACCCCGGTCCGGCCCGCGCCTCCCCCGCCCGCCGGGCCGGCGGCGGACGACGGCGACGCCTGGGCCGCCTGGTCGGTGACGATGGGGCAGCTCTCCACGCTGGCCCTGCCCGGCCTGGACGGCCCGGTGCACGACGCGGCGCGCAGCTCCCCGCTCGGCCTGGCGCGCGGGGCGACCCGTGCCGTACTGCGCCGGGACTACCCGACCGCCGCCCGGATCGTCCGCTGGCTCGCCTGGCTGCACAGCGAGGGGGTACGGATCCCGCTCGACCCGGCGCCGCTCGTGGAGCACATCTCCCTGCTGGCGGGCGGTGACCGGCTCGCGCTGGACACGGCGATCGCCGGCCGGCTGCTCGGGTCCGGCTGAGCGGCCCGGCCGGTCCGGCGCCGGCATCCCCACGACCCCGTGCATCCCCACGACCCCGTGCGGCACCGCGCCCCCGCACGACAGCGCGACACCGTACGGCACCGCGACACCGCACGACCCCGGCGGCCCCGGCCGCCGCCCGTCCCGTACCACTCCGCACCGCCCCGATCGGACCGAGACCCGATGGCCATGTCCGTCACACAGAACGCCCACCGCGTCAGCCTGCGGGCCCTGAACTGGCTGCACACCCACCGCGAGCACGGCGCGCTCCCGCCCGACACCACCGCCGAACTCGCCGAACCCGACACCGTCTACAAGCCGCTCGGCGAGACCGCGCTCGCCGCCTCGCTGGTCCTGCGGGAGTCGGTGGCCGGCAGTACGGAGCTGCGGCTCGCCCGCGAACTGCTGGACTTCGCCTGGAAGCAGCTCGGCTGCGGGGACATGCTCCATGAGCGGCTGCTGCGCTATCCGCTGATGAGCGACCCGCTGGAGACGTACGCGCACTTCGCGCGGAGCGGCTACCGTCACGAAGCCCTGGACCGGCTGCTCGACCACACCACCTCGCTGCGCTCGGCACGCGCCATGGAGCAGCTGCCCAACCGGCGTCTCGCCGTCGCCAACGCGGCGCGCATCAGCGGATTCGACGGAGGCGGCCGCGCCGTCGACTGGGACCGGCTGACCCGCGCGACCTGGCTGGGCGCGCTCCCCGAACCGTGGCTCATCGACTGGATGACCGCGTACCACATGACGCACACCGTCTTCCACATCACCGACTGGGGGCGGCTGCCCGGGAAACTGCCCGCCGATCTGGCCGGCTACCTCACCCGCTGGCTGCCGGCCTGGATCGACATCTGGGCCGAGATCGGCGAATGGGATCTGGTGGCCGAGCTGATGATCGTGGGCGGTTGTCTGCCCGAGCCGCACCGCGACCCCGCAGACTGGGCGCGGCTGGCCGCCGTCCAGCACGAGGACGGACTGCTGCCCAGGGACGGCCGACCGGTCGACGCCGACGCCGGCGAACGCTTCGCGACACACCACCACACCACCGTGGTGGCGGCCGTCGCCGGCACACTCACGGTCGCGCGCGCCCTCGGCACCGGCCGGTGAGCCCCGAGTGGGCGCGTGGCCCGGCCGCCGCCCTCGCCGCCTCGGCCCGCGGCGCCTGCGCGGTCGTGGTCGCGCTGCGCCGGGGCGACGAACGGGCCGTCGTGCCGTACGGCGCCACCGCGTTCGGCGGCGGTGAACCGGTCACCGCCGACACCCGGTTCGAGATCGGCTCGCTCACCAAGTGCTTCACGGCGCTGCTCCTCGCCGAACAGGCCGCCAGGGGCGAGGTCGCCCACGGTGATCCGCTGGGCCGGTTCCTGCCGCCCGAGGTGCTGCCCCGGCAGCGCGGCGGACCGATCACCCTGCTCCATCTCGCCACCCACACCGCGGGGCTGCCCCGGCTGCCACCCGGGCTGCTCGCCGGGGCGGCGTCCCAGTGGTTCGCCAATCCGTACGCCGCGTTCACCACCGACGACCTGCTGCGCTCCCTCGCCAGGACCCGGCCGCACGCCCGCCCCGGCGACCGGGTGCGGTACTCCAACTTCGGTGTGGGGCTGCTCGGTCATCTGCTCACCCGGGCCGCGCCGGGCGGCCCGGAGTACGGGGACCTCCTCGCGGAGCGGGTCCTCGGCCCGCTCGGGCTGCGCCGTACCGGGTGCGCCCCGGGCCTTGCGCAGGCCACCGGCCACTGGCACGGCAGACCGCGCCCGCCCTGGCTGATCCCGGGCCTCCCGGGCGCGGGCGCGCTCCGCTCCAGCGCGCCCGATCTGCTGACCCTGCTCGACGCCCTGGCGGACGGGGCATCGGGGGGCTCTCCCGGCGCGGTGGGGGGCTCCCTCCAGACGGCAAGCGGCCCTCTTCGCCTGGCCCTCGCCGACGCGGTACGGCCCCGGCTCGCCCTGCGCGGCGGCACCCGGCGGCTGGGGCTCGTCTGGAACATCCGTCTCCGGCCGGACGGCGCGGTCTACCACCACTCCGGCGGCACCCGCGGCTTCACCGCCTTCGCCGGGTTCGTCCCGGAGCGGCGCACGGCCGTGGTCGCCCTGGCGAACAGCACCCCCGCCGCCGACCAGGCGTTCCTCCAGGGCGCGTACACCACCCTGGTCACGCTCCACCAGGAGTGACGGGCCACCGTGGGGCCGGTCACCCCGCGGGCTCCGGCAGGTCCGGGCCGACCGTGAGCGTCACCGCCCCAGGGGCCGCCCCGGTGTCCGGGACCGGGTCGAGGCCGGGCAGCCGCGCTGCCAGTGTCTTCGCCTGGTCCGCGAGCCCCTCGGGATAGGTGAGGGAGGAACTCCCCGCCGGTGAAGGGGCGTTGCCGGTGGCGGCGATACGGAAGCCCAGCTCCCGCAGTCGGCCGGCGGTCTCGCGCGCCCTGCCGGGGACATCGGTGCCGTTGAGGACGGTCACCGCCACGGTGCCCGCCGCCGGGGGCAGCGGCGGCGTCGCCGCTTCCAGCCGGGCGGGGGTCAGCTCCCGGTCGTGGGTGAGCGCGGTGAAGAGCGTCCGGGCGGCGGACGGGTGCCACAGAACGTTGGCCGTGTCGGCCGGCACATCGCGCTGCCGGGGGTAGTTGGGCACGGTCAGGAACGAGATCCGGTCCGTGGGCAGGCTCCTGAGGGCGGCGACCAGCTCGCGCAGCGGACCGAGGCCGGCCAGCTCGGGGTCGGTGGTGAGCGCCCCGGTGGCGGAGTCGAGGAATCCGTAGAGCGCCGCCGGCCGGTGGAGCGCGGCCTTCGCCTTGGCGGCGAGCGCGCGCAGGAACTCCTGCTGCCGGCCGATCCGGCCGAGGTCCGTACCGTCGCCGAGGCTGTAGCGGGCCCGTACGTACCCCAGCGCCTGCTCGTTCCTGACCGTCTGGCAGCCCGCTTCGAGATGCAGGGCGGCCTTCGTGTCGTGGATCGGCGCCATGGGGCAGACCTCGACGCCGCCGAGGGCGTCGACCATGCCGGTGAACCCCCGGAAGTCCACGATCACGAAGTGGTCGACACGGACCCGGGTGTTCTCCTCGACCGTTCTGATGGTGCAGGCGGCGGCCTTGGCCGGGTCCCCGCGGAAGCCGCCGATCGCGAACGCCTGGTTGATCTTGAAGTGATGAGGGGTGGAGGTGGCGCCGCCGCCCTGGTCGCAGGCGGGGATCGAGACCCAGGAGTCACGCGGGAAGGAGACCACCGTGGCCCACCGGCCACTGCCGGCGACATGCAGCAGCATCAGCGTGTCGGACTGCATCGAGGTCAGTCCTCCGCCGTAGGCGTCACCGGTCCCGGCCCGGCTGTCCGAGCCGATGACCAGGATGTTCTCGCCGCCCTGGGTGGCGCGCGGACGGTTGTCGCCGAGCGCTCCGGCCACCCCCGCGCCCTGGATGTTCCCGTTGAGCCGGGTGTACAGCCAGCCGCCCCCGGTGGCCGTGGCCAGCACGACGAGCGCCGCCGCCAGCGCGAACCAGCGGCCGATGCGGCGGCGCGGGCGCGGGGCCGGCAGGTTCCACAGGCTCTTGTCGCTCGGATTCACGCCGTCAGACTCCTCACTGCGTCACTGCTGTGTCACTGCGTCGCTGCTGTGCGACCGCATCGCTGCTGTGCGACCGCGTCGGCGCGTCACCGCGCCGGCTCGGCCACCAGGTCAACAGCGGACCGGGCCCGCTGGGCACGGCCACCGCCTCCGTACGTCAACCGGCCGCCAACTCCCGTATGCCGATATGACGACATGCCGGTACACCGGTATGTCCGTATACCGATCCGGAGCTACGCCCGTACGCCGGTACGTCGGACGGCTCCGTCCGGTGGCCCGGCGTCGGGGCGTGCCGTGTAGTGGGAGGTGTCGTGCGGCGGGGGGCCGTGCGGCGGGGGAGGTACGGCCACCGAGCCCGGGAGGAACGATGTCCTCGACCCCGTCCGCCGCGCCGCCGTCCCCGCGCCGGCGGCGGACCCTGTGGAAGCTGCGCGCCGTGGCGAGGGTGCTGGCCGCGGCCGGGCTGGCGGTGGACGCGTATCTGCACGCGCATCTCGCGGACCGGTACGACACCGTCTCCTCCGGCATCAGCCAGGGCGACCTGTTCCGTGCCGAGGCGGGGCTCGCGGCGCTCGCGGCACTGCTCGTCCTGGTCTGGCGCCGGGTGCCCGGCGATCTCTTCGCCTGGCTGGTCGCGACGGGCGGCCTGGCGCTGCTGCTGATCTACCGCTACGTCGACGTCGGTGAGCTGGGCCCGGTCCCCAATATGTACGAGCCAATCTGGTACGGCGAGAAGCGGCTGACCGTCGTCGCGGAGGCCGTCGCCGTACTCGCCACCATCTTTCTGCTGTGCACGTATCCACGCCGCCGGGGCGGCGCCCACGCGCGGCGGAAGCGCCCCGCGTGAGCGCCCGCCCCGGCGCGTGATCCGGCGGGCCGGTGGCTCAGCTCGCGAAGTGGTGGGTGCCCGGTCCCGCGGCGTACACCGCGCAGCCCTCCGCCGTGCGCAGGAGCCGGGTCTCCCCGTGGCGGACGCGCGTCGGGTCCGTGGTGGGGATCCAGACCTCCGCCGTGGTGTTGGCGGGCAGCCCGACCGTGAGCCGGAAGCCGCCGGAGCCGGTCGTCCAGCGGGTGGTGACCGGTCCGTGGAGGGAGTCGAAGCGCCCGCTCGCCTCCGTCACCCCGCCCCCGGGTCGCGGCCGGACGATGATCTTCCGGAAGCCGGGAGCGCCCGGCGCGATGCCCGCGATGTGGGCGTACATCCACTCCCCCACCGAGCCGTACGCGTAGTGGTTGAAGGAGTTCATGCCGGCGTCCTGGAACGTGCCGTCGGGACGGATGGAGTCCCAGCGCTCCCACATGGTCGTGGCGCCCCGGTCGATCTGGTACCCCCAGCTGGGGAAGGTCCGCCGGAGCAGCAGCCGGTAGGCCACGTCGATGTGTCCGGTGTCGGTGAGGACGGGGAGCAGCCGCGGCGTGCCGAGGAACCCGGTCGACAGGTGCCCGCCCTTGGCCTCGACGAGCTGGACCAGCCGGTCCGCGGCGGGCGCGCGCTCGGCCTCGGCGAGCAGGTCCATGGAGAGGGCCAGGACGTACGCGGTCTGGGTGTCCCCCTTGATCCGGCCGTCGGCGGAGACGTACGCGGCGCGGAAGGCGTCGCGTACCGCACCGAACAGGGTGGTGTACGGCGCCGGGTCCTTGCCGAGGACCTCGGCGGTGCGCGCGACGAGATCGGCGCTGTGGGCGAAGTAGGCGGTGCCGATGACGTCCTTGGGCGTCTCGTCCTCGATGTTGAGCCAGTCCCCGAACCCCTCGGCGGGGCGGAGGAATCCGCTGCTGTGCCGCTTCAGGTAGTCGAGCCAGGCGAGCATCGGGGCCCAGGACTCCTCCAGGACGCGGGTGTCCCCGTACGCCTGGTGGAGCGCCCAGGGGACGGTGACTCCGGCGTCTCCCCAGCCCGCCACCCCTTTGCCGATGATGTCCTCGCCGACGATCGGCGCGACATCGGTGAACGCGCCGTCGCTCTGCTGGCCGTCGCGCAGGTCGCCCAGCCACTTGGTGAGGAAGCGCGCCGACTCCATGGTGTAGGCGGCGGTGGGAGCGAAGACGTTGATGTCGCCGGTCCAGCCGAGCCGTTCGTCCCGTGCGGGGGTGTCGGTGGGTACGGAGAGGAAGTTGCCGCGCTGTCCCCAGGTGATGTTGCTGTGCAGCTGGTTGAGCATCGGGACGTTCGTCCTGAAGTCCATGGTGAACGGCGCGGCGGTGTGGATGACCCGCCCCACGACCGCGTCGGCCGGCGGCCTGCCCGGAACCCCGGTCACCTCGACGTAGCGGAAGCCGTGGAAGGTGAAGCGCGGTTCGTACGTCTCCGTGCCGCCGCCCTTGAGGGTGTACGTGTCGGTGGCACGGGCCGTGCGCAGATTGGCGGTGTAGAGCGTGCCGTCGGGGTTGAGGACCTCGGCGTGGCGCAGCCGTACGGTGGTTCCGGCGGCGCCCGAGACGGTCAGCCGGACGGTGCCGACCATGTTCTGGCCGAGGTCGAAGACGAAGACCCCCGGCTTCGGCTCGGTCACCTGCCTGGCGCGGAGTTCCGTCCGCACCCGGGAGGGGGCGTCGATCTGCGCGACCAGTGCGGCGGGGACCCGGGCGGCGGCGACGTCGATGGGGAGCCATCCCGCCGCGTCGAAGCCCGCGCGCGTCCAGCCGTCGGTCTCCCGCCGGGCGTCGTACTCCTCGCCCATCACCAGATCGGCGGAGGTGACCGGTCCCGCGCCGGCCCGCCAGTCGGCGTCCGAGACGATCCGTTCGGTCGTGCCGTCGGTGTAGGTGATCTCCAACTGGGCCAGGAGGGCGGGGCGTTCGCCGTACTGGTGCGGGCCGAACCAGGCGATGTTCCCGGCGTACCAGCCGGCCGCGAGCGTGATCCCGAGCGCGTTGGTGCCGGCTCCGAGCAGGGCGGTGACGTCGTACGTCTGGTACTGGACCCGCTTGTTGTAGTCGGTCCAGCCGGGCGCGAGCCGGTCCTCGCCGACGCGTTCGCCGTTGAGGTGCGCCTCGTACAGGCCGAGGGCCGTGGCGTAGAGCCTGGCCCGCGCGACCGGCCGGTTCCGGAGGCGGAACTCGCGGCGCAGCTGGGCGGCGGGGGCGTACGGGACGGCGATCCGGCCCCAGGGTCCCGACCCCCAGGGGGCGAGGACCTGGGCGGCGGGCCAGGATCCGTCGTCGTAGCCGGCGGACGTCCAGTCGTCGGAGGGCCGCCGGTCGGTGGCGCGCCAGGTGGAGCCGGTCGGGAGCACGTGTACGCCGTCGGCGGTGGTGAGTTCCAGCAGGCCGAGCAGGCCGGCGGGGCTCTCGGTCGCGTTGACGGCCGACACGGCGATCACGTTGGTGCCGGGGCGCAGCTCGCCCGTCACCTCGGCGAGGGCGGGGCGGCGCCAGTTCTCGGCGGGTCCGTCGGCTTCGGTGTGGGCGACCTGGACTCCGTTGACCAGGGCGGTGTATCCGTCGTCGGCGGTCATGACGAGGCGGGCCCGGGTGACACCGGCCGGGACGTCGACGCGCGTACGGAACCAGCGGGTGGCCGCGGGGGCGCCGCTCGCCGGATCGCCCTCGGGGAACCAGATCCAGGAGGCGCCGTCCAGGGAGGGCGCGCCGACGAGTTCGGCCGGTGCCCCGATCCAGCGCGCCGACCAGTCGGCGGGGTCGGTGAGCCCGGTCTCCCACCAGGTCGGGGTGGTCCACTCCGAGGGCGCGCCGTCGGCGTCCCAGACGCGCACGGTCCAGTAGTAGCGGGTCCGGGAGGCGAGCGCCGGGCCCGCGTACGGCACCAGGACGGATTGCCCTGAGGCCACCTTGCCGCTGTCCCAGACGTCGGGCCGGGTCAGGCGGTGCGGGGCGGTGGCGACCCGGATCCGGTACGCGGTCTGCCGCTCCCCGGGGCGAGCCGAGACGAACGGCCAGCTCAGCCTGGGGTGTGGGGTGTCGAGGCCCAGTGGCCGGCGCCCGTACTCGACGGTCGGCGCGGTGACGCGGAGCGCCGCCGTCGCGTCCCCCGCCGTCCCTGCGGCGGCGGTGGGGGTGGCGGCCCGGGCGGCGGGCAGGGGTCCGGCGGCCAGGGTCGTGCCCAGGGCGGTTGCGGTGGTACCGAGCAGTCGTCTTCTGCTGATCACCATGCGACTCCGATACGACTCGGCAATGAATCGTTTCACTGCCCCGTGAAAGTAGGGAGCCCCGTGTGACCTGTCAAGGGTTCCGTGACGCGGGGGATGGGCTGTGGGCCGCAGCCGCCCCTGGCGCCCCACGGAGGTTCCGGCCACGGCCGGGGGTGCGCGTGCGGAGGTTCGCGAGAGGGCCGACATGGCCGGTAGGAGCACTACAATGCGGGTCTGCACACGGTGTGTTCGACGACTGGGGGGGTCGCGATGTCCTGGGACGAGCAGCGCGGAACGGGTGGTTCCGACAGATCCGGCGGGTTCGGCGGAAGCGGCGGGGCCACCGGGTCCGGTGGGTTCGGAGAGCCCGAGGAGCGCGGCGGTTTCGGCGCGTACGGCGGAGACCGCGGTGCCGGTGGTCCGGGCGGGTACGGTGGTCCGGGCGGATACGGCGGGGCGGGTGGATACGGCGGGGCGGGCGGGGCCGGTGGCTTCGCGGCGCCGCCTCCTCCGCCACCGCCCGCACCGCCCGCCGTGCCGCCCGGGCCGGCCGACCCGCTGCGCGCCGTCGCGGTGGCGCTGCTCAACCTCAGCGGTCTTGGGCTCGGTTACGCGCTGGCGCGCCGCCGGCTCGCGATGGTCCTCTGCTGGGTGGCGACCGGGATCCTGCTGCTGATCGCCCTGCCCGCCGACCCCGACGGCGTTCCCGACGGGGCGCTCATCGTCTATCTCCTCTTCCTCGTGCTGGCGGCCGCCCACGGCGCCGCCGTCGGACTGCGTACTCCGCTGGCCTGGCCGCCGCGGGCGCCCGTCGCCGTCGCGCTCGGCCTCGCTCTGCTCGCCGCCCCGGTCGGCGGCGTCATGCTGTACGACGGCGCGCGCGAAGAGGCCACGCAGAAGCTGCTGCTGGACCGCCTCGACGAGGCCGACCGACTGGTCGAGAGCGCGCGGAGCCAGCCGTTCACCACGGCCCGACCCTCCTTCGAGGAGGCGCTCACCACCTACCGCGATCTCCAGGAGGACCACCCGGACTCGCGGGCCGCGGCGCGCGTCCCGAACCGGCTGACCGCCTACTACGAGGCGGTCGGCGGCCCGTACGACGAGCGGAACTACTGCGGCGCGATAGACCCGTTGAAGTATCTGCGCACGGTTCCCGGCACGGTGGGCAAGAAGCGCCTCGGCTCCCTGGTCACCTGGCCCGACGACCGGCTCGCCACCTCGCTGTACGAGTGCGGGGTCGGCGTCCTCGGCAATCCCAGCTCCGTGTCGGACGACGGCGGCTACCTCGGCGAACTGCTCACGGACTTCCCCGAGTCCGGCCAGGCGGCGAAGGTCGAGCCCGCGGTGCGCGCCTCGATCGGGACGACCGCCAAGGGCCTCAAGGGCTCCAACCCCTGCGACGTCACCGAGGAGTTGCGCACGCTCCGGGCCCAGACGGCGTCGCTCCCCGGTGAGCGGGCGGGCGTGGCCGACGCGCTGACCGAGGACACCGGCAAGGCGGACGCGCACATCCGTTCCGGTACGTACGCGTGCGGTGTCGACCAGTACCGGGACGGCGACTTCGAGACGTCGCTGACCACCATGAACGACTTCGTCAAGACGTACGCGAAGGACGGCAACCGGGCGCGGGCCGAGAAGATCGCCATCGCGGCGGAGATCGCCAAGGACGAGCCGGCGGCGGGCAAGCGGCTGCCCACGACCGCCTCCGGCGGCTCCATCTCGGTCACCATCAAGAACGACAGCCCCGACGCCGTCGAGGTCCTGTACACGGGCCCGGTCACCGGCCGCGTCACCCTCAAGGGGTGCGGCAGCTGTACGCGGTACTCCAGCGCGACATCCGCCTCGTTCAGCGCCTGCAAGGGCGGCACGAACTACCCGCAGAAGACGATCAGCCTCCCGGCGGGCACCACGTACTTCCTGCACAAGTCCAGGAGCAGCACGGCCACGTCCTCCGGCGCCGACAAGGCGAAGCTCCAGCCGGGCTACCTCTACACGGAGTGCGCGTACGTGGTGGAAGGCTCCATCACCGGGTTCTAGACACCGCGGCACCGGGCGCCGGACGAGGGCGGGGCGCGGCGTCCGGCACCCCGCACGGCCCGGGGGACGCCCTATGGTGCGGCCGGTCGCCTCCCCCTATGGTGCTGTGATATGGGACTCCAACTGCGCCGGTTCCGTGTGAGGTTGGCCGCCGTCGCGCTGATCCTGCCCCTGCTCCTCGCCGGCTGCGGAGGAGGCGCGGAAGGCTCCGGGGGGTCCGCCGACGCGTCGGGCGACCCGGGCGGTCCGGAGAAGCGGACGCTCACCGTCGCGGGACTTCCGCTCACCGACGTCGCCGCGCTGCACATCGCCGTCGACCGGGGGCTCTTCGCGGAGCAGGGGCTGACGGTGCGTGTCCAGCCGGTCCAGCAGAGCGTCCAGGCGCTGCCCGCGCTCGCGGGCGGGCAGGTGGACATCATCGGCGGCGCCAACTTCGTGACGTTCCTCCAGGCCCGGGAGAGGGGCACGCTCACCACCCGGGTGCTCGCCGAGGGAGCCAGGAACGCCCCGCGGATGATGGGCGTGCTGGTGCTGCCGGGCTCGAAGATCACGACACCGGAGGATCTGCGGGGCAAGCGGGTCGGGGTGAACATCCTCAACAACATCCAGTCGCTCACCCTCAACAGCGAGCTGGGCGAGCGCGGCGCGGGGCTCCCGGCCTACCGCCAGGTGCCGTTCCCGCAGATGGGCGCGTTGCTGGAACGGGGCCAGGTGGACGCCGTACACGCGGTCGAGCCCTTCACGTCGGCCATCAAACGCGATCTGAACGCCCGTACGGTCATCGACGGCGCCGCGTCGCCCGCCGACGGGCTGCCGCTCAGCGGCTATGTCACCACGCAGCGGTTCGTCGACACGTACCCGAGGACGGCCGCCGCCTTCCAGCGCGCGATCGCGGCGGCCCAGGCGATCGCGGACCAGGACCGCGACGCCGTGGAGCAGGTGCTCCCCGGCTACACGAAGATCACACCGGCCGAGGCGGCCGCCATCGGACTGCCGGGCTATCCGCCCACGTCGAGCGCCGCGGAGCTGAACAAGCTCATCGCGATGATGCGGGACCAGGGGCTGCTGACCCGGGCCATGGACGCGGCGGACCTGCTCTACGAGCCGGGCAGGTGAGACGGGGCGGCGCACGGGAGAGGCTGCTCGGGGCCGTCGGGGCGCTCGCCGCCTTCGCCCTCTGCGAGGCGCTCGGCCGCTCGGGGCTGGTACGGAGCTCCTACCTGCCGCCCGCCTCGGAGGTGCTGGTGCGGGCCGTCCGGCTCGGCGGGGACGCCGCGTTCCTGCGGGGCGTACGGGCCACCGTGGAGGCGTGGGCCGCCGGGCTGGCGCTGGCCGTCGCCGTCGCGGTCCCGCTCGGGCTGCTGCTGGGCAGCGTCCCGGCGGTGAACGAGTCCGTACGGGTGCTGATCGAACTGGTGCGCCCGGTGCCGTCCGTGGCGCTGATCCCGCTGGTGTCGCTGCTGCTGGGCGCGGGCGCCGGGACCACGGTCGCGCTGGTCGCCTTCGCGGCGCTCTGGCCGGTGCTGTTCAACACGGTCTACGGTCTTGGCGAGACCGATCCACTCGCCGAGGAGACCCTGCGGGCCTTCGGCTTCGGGCGGCTCGCGGTCCTCCTGCGGGCGGGGCTGCCGTCGGCCGCGCCGTTCATCGCGGCCGGGGTACGGATCTCCGCGGCGACGGCGCTGATCCTCGCGGTGGCGACCGAGATCCTGGCCGGGTTCGGCGAGGGGCTCGGGATCTTCATCGCCCAGGCGGGCACGGCCACGGACGGCACCACGGACGTCCTGGCCGCGGTGGTGTGGGCGGGGCTGCTGGGGCTGCTGATCAACGGGGTGCTCCTGGCGGCGGAGCGGCGGCTGTTCCCCTGGACGCCGGAGCACCGGGAGGCCGGCCCATGAGCTCCCGCGCCCTGCCGCACCGTACGGTGCTGCCGCGCGTCGGCGTTCCCCTCGGGGCGGTGGCGGCCTGGCAGGTGGCGGCGTGGGGGTACGGCAGTGTCCTCTTCCCCACCCCGGCGAGCATCCTGGCGCACGGCCACGCCCTGTGGTTCGCGGGACCTCCGGGGCGGCTCTTCCTCACCGACGACGCCGTCGCCAACCTGCTGCCGAGCCTCGGCCGGGTGGTCGCCGGGTTCTGTCTCGCCGCGCTCTGCGGCATCGTGCTCGGGCTGGCGCTGGGCCGCTCGCGGGACGCGTACGCACTGTGCGACCCGGTGCTCCAGTTCGCGCGCGCCGTCCCGCCGCCCGCGCTGGTGCCGGTCTTCGTCGTGCTCTTCGACCCGGGCACCCGGATGCAGCTCGCCTCGATCGTCTTCAGCGCGGTCTGGCCCGTACTGATCAACACCGCCGACGGGGTCCGGAGTGTGGATCCGCTGCGGCTGGAGGTCGCCGCGGCGCTGCGGATGTCGCCGGCCGAGCGGGTGCTGCTGCTCCATCTGCCCGCCGCGCTGCCGCGGGTCTTCGCCGGACTGCGGCTGAGCCTGTCGCTCTCGCTGATCCTCATGGTCTTCTCCGAACTGCTGCCCGGCACCGCGAACGGCATCGGCTTCCAGCTCATCGACGCCCAGACACGCTCCGATCTGCTCACCGTATGGGCGGTGATCGTGCTGCTGGGCGTGGTAGGGCAGGTACTCAACAGCGCGCTGGTGGCCCTCGAACGACTGCTCCTCGGCGGACGGCGCGAGGAGCGCGTCCCTTCCGCCACGAGACACGAGAGAGGCGGTTCCCGATGAGTACGACCGTCCGTCAGGCGGTGGTGGAGCTGTGCCGCGCCACCGGCATGACGACCGTCTTCGGCAACCCCGGCTCGACCGAACTGCGGATGTTCCGCGACTGGCCGGACGATTTCCGCTACGTCCTCGGGCTCCAGGAGTCCACCGCCGTCGCCATGGCGGCCGGCCACGCGCTGGGCACCGGACGGGCCGCGCTGGTGAGCCTGCACTCCGCCGGGGGTGTCGGCCACGCGCTGGGCGCGGTGTTCAACGCCTGCCGGGACCGGGTGCCGCTGGTGGTCGTCGCGGGCCAGCAGTCCCGCGCGCTGCTGCCCCTCCACCCCTTCCTCGGCGCCGACGAGCCGGCCCAGTTCCCGCGCCCCTACGTGAAGTTCAGCCGCCAGCCCGAGCGGGCCGCCGATGTGCCCGGAGCGCTCGCCGAGGCGCACCGCGTCGCCATGACCCACCCCAGGGGCCCGGTCTTCCTCTCCGTACCGGAGGACGACTGGGACCGGCCCGCCGAGCCGGTCGCCCCGCGCACCGTGCACGGCGGATACGGCGCGGACCCGGAGGCCCTGGCCCGGCTGGCCGCCGCGCTCGACGGGGCGCGGCGGCCCGCGCTGGTGATCGGGCCCGCCGTCGACGACGAGCGGGCGGTGTCCGAGGTCGCCGAACTGGCCGGGCGGGCCCGGGCGGCCGTCTGGATCAGCCCGCTCTCCGGCCGCTCCGGGTTCGACGAGCGCCATCCGTACTTCCAGGGCTTTCTGCCGCCCGTGGCCGACCAGTTGGCGGAGCGGCTCGCCCCGTACGATCTGGTGGTCGCGCTGGGCGCCCCGCTCTTCACGTACCACGTGCATGTGGCGGGACCACCGCTCGCGGCCGGCACCGAGCTGTACCACCTGGACTGCGATCCCGGTCAGGCCGCCTGGCTGCCGGTCGGCACGAGCATCGTCACCACGCTCCGCCCGGCCGTACGGGCGCTGGCCGCGCTGGTGCGGCAGGCCGACCGGCCGGTGCCCCCGGTGCGGGCCGTGGCGCCGCCCGCGCGGCGGGGCCCGGAGATCTCCCCCGAGCTGCTGCTGGACCTGCTCGGGGAGCGGCTGCCCCGGTCCACCGTGCTGGTGGAGGAGGCGCCCAGCCACCGGGACGCCCTGCACGCCCGGCTGCCGGTGAGCACCGCGGGCGGCTTCCTCACCACCGGCAGCGGGGCGCTCGGGTGGGGGCTGCCGCTGGCGGTGGGGCGGGCGCTCGCGGGCGGGGGGCGCGTGGTGTGCGTGCTCGGTGACGGCTCCGCGCTCTACTCGGTACAGGCGCTGTGGACGGCCGCCCGGCACCGCGCCCCGGTGACGTATCTCCTGCTGGACAACGGCGGTTACGGCGCGGTGCGCGCGCTGGGGCACCGGATCGGGGTCGCACCGGTCCCGGGGACGGACATCACCGGGATCGACTTCGCCGCGCTGGCCGCCGCGTTCGGCTGTCCCGGCCATGCGGTCGAACGGCCCGGGGAACTGCCCGCGGCGCTGGACCGGGTGCTCGGGCTGGGCCCGGACGACGGTCCCGCGCTGCTGCGGATCCGGGTGCCGGCCGACGACTCCCCGCTCTACGAACCCTGGGCCCGGTGACGGGGCCGTGCTGCGGATCGAAGGACTCGGCCACCGGTACGGCCGCGGGGCGGGCCGGACCGCCGGGGCACGCGCCGCGGACGGCGGGGCGGACCGCCGGGCGGGCGCGGCGAACGACGGGACCGAAGCGCTGCGGAACATCGAACTCACCGTTCCCGACGGCCAGTTGCTCACCATCGTGGGGCCCTCCGGGTGCGGCAAGTCCACCCTGCTGCGGTGTGTCGCCGGGCTCGTCCGCCCCACTTCCGGCCGGATCACCCTGGACGGCGCGCCCGTCGACGGGGTGCCCGACCGGCTCGGGATCGTCTTCCAGGACTACGGCCGCTCGCTCTTCCCATGGCTGTCCGTGCGGGACAACGTGGCGCTGCCGCTGCGCCGGCACGGTCTCGGCCGCGCCGCGCGGGGCGCCGCGGCGGCCCGGATGCTGGAGCAGGTCGGGCTGGCCGGGACGGCGCGGCGCCACCCGTGGCAGCTCTCCGGCGGCATGCAGCAGCGGGTCGCCCTGGCGCGGGCGCTCGTGGCCAGGCCGTCGCTGCTGCTGATGGACGAGCCGTTCGGGGCCCTGGACGCGCAGACCCGGGAGGAGCTGGAGGACCTGCTGCTGCGGCTGCACCGCGCGGAGGGCATGACGGTCCTGCTGGTCACCCACGACATCGACGAGAGCGTGTACGTGGGCGACCGCGTGGTCGTCCTGGCGCCGGGTCCCGGCCGGATCCGCGCCGACCTGCCGGTCGGGCTCCCGGCGGAGCGCGACCAGATCGCCACCCGCGGACTGCCGGAATTCACCGGCCTGCGCTCCGCGGTGGGCCGGGCGGTCAGGGCCGGGGCCCCGCCCCGGTGAGGGTCAGGGTGTAGGCACCGGGGACCCGGCCGGTGATCCGTACACGGGTGCCCGGCAGGGTGTCCCGCGCGCCCAGGTAGGTGAAGCGTTCGCCGTCGTCGAAGAGCGCGGGCTGCGCCGGGCCCGTACCGTTGCCGGGTCCGAAGCGGATGGTGTCCTCGCCCACGGTGTAGCTGCCGGTGCCGTCGGCCAGCTCGAACGCGTCGCTCCCCGGCACGGGGCGGGCCCCGGCCAGAACTCCCCCGCCCCGGAAGGTGAGTTCGAGGACGAAGGAGGTCGGGACGCCGGTCAGCCCGAGCCGTACGTCCACACCGGCTCCGGTCGGGACCACCTCGGCGTCGACGCGCAGCCGGTGCTCGTCGGCGGGGCGGTGGGCGAAGTCCATGGCGGCGAAGAAGCGTCCCTCGCCGCCCAGTTCGTACCCGCCGCCGGGGTGCCGCCGGTCCTCGGGCAGCGGCTGGTAGAAGCGGGCGGTGGTGGTCCTGGTCAGCGAGCAGCGCCCGTCGTCCGCCACCCGCAGGCCGTCGCCGCGGAACGGGCCGAGGCCGAAGAAGTTCACCGAGAGCCGTACCGCGTCGAGGACGGCGGCGCCCTGCCGGAACCTCAGGAAGGTGGGGTTGGTGGCGAGGCCCGAGGCGATGTCGGGGAAGCGGGCGTTGTCACCGCCGCCGTAGACCGTGACGGTACGGCGTCCCGTGCGCCACCGGGCCAGGCCGGAGTCGGCGAGGACGATCCGCGCCGGGCCGGCCCCGGCCGCCGGGTCCGTGGGCGGGGGTGACGGCGGGAGCGGCCGGGCGAGGGTGGGGTCGAGCAGGGTCTCCGCGAGGACGCCGACGGCGAGTTCGGCGCCGACGGGGCGAGCGAGGATGCCGGTGACGACCGCGGCGTAGTCGGCGCGTCCCTCCCGTACGGCGAATCTCCGGTACGGCAGCAGGAATCCGGCCCCGTCGAAGGCGGTGCGCTGGTCCTGGCGGCGGGAGTGCACGGACTCCACCGCGCCGTCCTCGTCGAAGAGCCGCGCGAAGGCGTCGAGGTTGCGCCGTACGGGATCGAGCAGTTCGGGGCGGTCGAGGGCGTCCGCGACGGCGAGGAGGGACGGGTTGGTCACATACGCGGCGTACAGGGGGCTGCGCTCGGAGTACATCCCGTCCGGCTGGAGGTCGACGCCCTCCGCGAGCCACTGGCCGACGCGGGCGGGCAGCCGCGGGTCCGGGTCGAGGCGGTGCAGCCTGGCGAGGGCGGCACACAGCTCCCAGCGGTGGTTCGGGGTGTGGACGCCGCCGGTCAGCAGCGCGGGGGTCACGGCGCGGCGGATCGCGGCCAGCCCGGCGCGCAGCCCGGCCGGTCCCGTACCGCCTTCCCCTTCGGGGGAGTTGCCGTACGCGTCGATCAGCTGGGTCGCCACGCACACGTCGTTGACGGTGAAGGAGGAGTCGGGCGGTGAGGCGAGGTTGTCGCCGCCGAAGAGTCCGTCCGCGCCCTGGAGCGTGGCGAGCTGGTCGAGCAACCGCCGGGCGGGGGGCAGGAGTCCGGAGTCGGTGTGCCAGCGGGAGCGCGGGTGGAGAAAGGCGGTGAGGAGTGTCTTGACACCGCTCGCGAGAGCGCGGTGCTCGGCGGTGGCGTACGCGCCGTCCGCGAGGGCGGCGCGCAGCTCGGGCACGTACCGGTCGAGCGGGGCCACCAGGGTGTCCACGAACGGCAGGTCGGTTCCCGGCGGCAGCGCCCGGTCCCGCC
The DNA here is from genome assembly GCF_040685895.1 of Streptomyces sp. NPDC088124. Lineage (NCBI taxonomy): Bacteria > Bacillati > Actinomycetota > Actinomycetes > Kitasatosporales > Streptomycetaceae > Streptomyces > Streptomyces sp. NPDC088124. The sequence goes on from NZ_JBFBJB010000009.1 coordinate 171,963, forward strand.
AGGGAGCGGGGTGCGGGGTGGGGTGAGGGGTGGCGTGCGGGGTGGGGTGAGGGGGCATCGGCTGGGTCACTGTGTTCGGCTCGCTCTCAGTCTTTCAGGCCCGCGTTGATGTCGGCGTTCATGACGTAGCGCTGGAACACCAGGAACATCACCAGCAGCGGCAGCAGGGAGATGACGGACGCGGCGATCAGCACCGGCCAGTCGATGTTCTGCGCGCCGATGAGGTTGCGCAGCGCGACCTGGAGGGTGAACCGCTCCTGGTCCCCGAGGACGATCAGCGGCCAGATGTAGTCGTTCCAGCGCCATTGGAAGGAGAAGATCGCCAGCGTCACCACGATCGGCCGGGCGATCGGCAGCATGATCCGCGCGAAGATGCCGATCTCGCTCGCGCCGTCGATGCGCGCCGCCTCCAGGATCTCGTCGGGGACGGTCATGAAGAACTGGCGGAACATGAAGATGCCGGTCGCGGTGATGATCGACGGGACGATGATCCCGGCGAGGGAGTCGTACAGTCCGAGCTCCCGCACGACGGCGAAGGACGGGGTGAGGATGACCTCGGTGGGCAGCATCGTCGTCGCGAGGACGCAGACGAAGAAGATCCTGATCCAGCGGGCGGAGTACTTCGCGAGGGCGTATCCGGTGCCGGCGCTGGCGAGGACCGTGAGGACGGTCGTGACGGAGGCGACGAGCAGGGTGTTGCCGAAGTAGCGCGCGAAGTGGATCCGCTGCCAGGCGTCCACGAACCCCTGGACGGTCCAGTCGCGGGGCAGGATGGAGAGCGGATAGCTGAAGAGTTCGCTGCCCGGTTTGAAGGCGCTGAGGACGAACCACAGGACCGGGAAGGCGAAGCAGGCGGCCAGCGCCCACAGCGCGAGGGTGACGGCGACCGTACGGGGTCCGTTCCCGCCGCCCCGGCCCGGCCGCCTCACGCGGCCCCCGGTGTCCCTCATGCGGCCTCCGGTGTCCCTCACGCGGCTCCCGGTGTCCTTCATGAGGCTCCCCGCCCTCGGCCGAGACGCATCTGCACCAGCGCGACCGCCAGCAGGATCGCCATCAGCACCATGGAGACCGCGCTCGCGTAGCCGACCTCGGCCCGCTTGAAGCCGGTCTCGTAGATGTACTGCACGATCAGGCGGTTGTCGGTGCCGGGACCACCGCCGTTGAGCGCCTGGACCATCGCGAACTCCTTGGTGGCGTTGATCGTCGCCAGCAGGATCACCATGAAGGAGGTGGGGGCGATGGCCGGCAGGGTGATGTGGCGGAACCGCTCCCATCCGTTCGCGCCGTCCAGTTCGGCCGCCTCGTAGTACGACGTCGGCACATTCCGCAGGGCCGCGATGAACAGCAGCATGTTGAACGCCGTGCCGCCCCAGGCGGTCGCGAGGACCACCACGGCGAGGGCGAGGTCCCCGTCCGAGGACCACTTGACCTCCGAGACACCGAGGGTGCTGAGGACGAAGTTGACGAAGCCGAAGTTCTCGCCGAAGAGCCAGCGCCAGATGACGCCCGTGACGATCGGGGAGATCAGCCACGGGAAGAAGAAGACGACCTTGGCGACGGTCGTGCCGCGGGCGAACCGGCTGACGAGGAGCACCGCGACGAGCAGGGAGAGGACGTAGGTGAGCGGGACGGACAGCACGACGTACACCGCCGTGCGCCCCAGGGCCGCGTAGAAGTCCGTGTCCCCGAAGAGGGTGCGGTAGTTGTCGAGGCCGACGAAGTCCGGCTGCCCGAAGCCCCGGTAGTCGGTGAACGAGTAGAGCAGTCCGAGCGCGCCCGGCCAGACGAAGAACAGCAGGAACATCACGATGTTGACCGCGGCGAGCACGATCGGTGCCGACCGGTAGCGGCCGGGCCGTCGCCGGCGGGGCGCCGCGGAGCGCGGCGGCGGGATGCTGCGGCGGCCTGCCACGACGGCCGCCGTCGACGTCGACTTCATGATCAGCGACCGGCCTCGGTGAACTTCTTCTCGATGGCGGCGACCGTGGTCCTCACGTCCTGGTCGCCGTTGAGGTACTTGACGGTCTCGTCCTTGATCGGATCGTCGGTGGACCCCTTGCCCCGGTAGGCGTCGGTCAGTTCGGTCCGCATCTGGAGAGAGCCGATCGGGCCGGACGAGGCGATCTCGTCGTTGTAGACGTCGAAGGCTTCCTTGTTCGCGGCGTACTTCACGTCGATGCCGTCCTCGACGGGGAGGAAGCCGGAGATCTCGCAGAGCTTCCGGTAGTTCTCCGGCGTGTACAGCCAGTCGATGAACTCCGCCGTCTTCTCCGCGGCCGGACCGTCGTACCCGACGACGTAGTTGGTGCCGAGGTTCGTGGCGCGCACGGGCTGCTTCGGCATCAGGACGGACTTCCACTCGAAGTCCTTGATGTTCTGGGAGAAGTCGGTGATCTGCCAGACACCCGAGTAGTACGCGGCGACGCGGCCGCTCTTGAACAGCGCGTTGGCGTCGTCCCCGGAGAGCCAGACGGAGCGGGGCATCATCTTGTCGTCGTTCAGCGCCTTGAAGCGCTCCAGGCCGGTGGTGGTCTCCGGGTTCGCGGCGTACGCGCCGCCCGCGTCCGGGCCGAAGCCGTTGCTGCCGTACTGGTAGAGGAAGGAGCGCAGCCGGTGGCTCGAACCGTCCATCACCATGCCGTACTTGGCGTCCGTCGCCTGCTGCACCTTCTTCAGCGAGGCGGTGAACTCGTCCCAGGTCCACTGGTCCTCGGCCGACTTCGGGTACGGCACCCCCGCCTTGTCGAAGAGGCTCTTGTTGATGAACAGGCCGACCGCGGTCAGGTCGGTCGGCAGGGCGTTGACCTGCCCCTTGGACGACTTCGCGAGGAGGTCCGCCTTGACCTTGTTCCTCTCGGCCGTGCCCGTCAGATCGAGCAGGGAATCGGCCCAGAGCGGGTCCACCGAGGGCACCCGGGCGAGCGCGGGGAGATCGCCCGCCTGGGCCGCGTTGCGCAGCTTGGTGCGCAGGTCGTCGTAGGGGATGTCGACGACATCGATCTCGACGCCGGTCTCCTTGGTGTACTCCTTCGCCATCGCGGCGAAGCCACCGCCCTGGTTCCCGTCGCCGGAGAGCCAGAACCTCAGGGTGCCGGGGTCTCCCCCCGCGCCGCTTTCGCCGCCGAACGCGCAGCCCGTGAGGGCGAGCGAGAAGACGGTCGCTATCGGGATGAGCTTCTTTCGCATGCCGTCCAACTTTCTTGGTGTGACCGGGGCGAACGGGGGGTGTCGAAGAGCCGCCGGAGGGAGGGTCTGCCCGGCGCGGTGTGTCCGGCGCCTCGGGTGGAGCGGCTCCGGAGGCGGGCGGTCCCGCCGCCTCAGGGACCTGGGCTCAGTGCCTCGCGCGCCGCGATCAGCGCGCCGGTGAGGGCGGCGTCGTCGTACGTACGGGAGCGCAGCAGCGTGGGCGGGAAGGGGACGAGCCGTTCCAGCGCGGCGGCGAGCGCCGTGAACACCTCGTCGTGCCGGGCCATCCCGCCGCCGACGACGATCCGCGCCGGGTCGAAGGCGATGGCGAGGTTGGCGACGGCGGCGGCGAACCGGCCGAGCCGGTCATGGATCTCCGCGCCGAAGCCGGCCTCGGCGGCCGCGAGTTCGAATGCCGTGCCGGCGGTGGCGTCCTCCCCTGTCCTGGCGCGCGCGAGCGCGGTCAGCGCCGCGCCGGAGAAGGCTTCCTCCAGGGGCGCCCGGTCCTCCCGTACGCCCGTGTCCGCGGGGTCGAGGACCTGGTAGCCGATCTCCCCGGCGGCACCGTTCTCGCCGGTCAGTACGGTCCCGCCGACCACCAGCGCGCAGGAGAGGCCGGTCCCGACGTTGAGATAGATGCCGTGTCCGACACCGGCCAGCCGGCCCTCCCTGGCCTCGGCCAGCGCCGCGGCCTTGACGTCGTTCATGACGGTGATCGCGGCCCGTGGGAAGAGCGCGGCGGCCACCCGGCGCACCCGCAGTTCCTCCCAGCCCGGGGTGTGGGGCGCGAAGAGCACCCCGGTCTCGGTGACGATCCCCGGGCAGACCAGCCCGGCGCCGCGCACGTCCGCGCGCTCGGCCCCGGGGCCGAGCAGGGCGTCCACGGTGTCCGCGATCCGCGCGAAGAGGGGGTGCGGGCCCTCCTCGGGGCGCGTGGGTATGCGCTCGGTGCGGCGCGCGGAGCCGTCCGCGCCGCCGGTGACGAGGAGCGCGGTCTTGGTTCCGCCGATGTCGACCGCCACCATGGGCCCCGGGCTGGCAAGCGCTTTCATGAGCGATGATTGTAAGGGAGCCTCCTAAATAAACAAGAGGTACGTCCGAACCTCCGCACGTCCGAACCTCCGCACGCCCGACGTGCGTCTGAACAGAAAGCCAGACCAGAGAAGAGGGCCCGTTGCCGAAGTCGTCCCCGATCGCGACCAGTACGACGTACATGCGCCACCTCAACGAACGATCCGTCTTCCACCACGTCTATGCCGCCGGATCCATCTCCATCCCCCAGCTCGTCACCGCGTCGGGGCTGTCGAAGCCCACGGTGAGCGCGGCGGTCGCCGCCCTGATCGACAACGGGCTGCTGCGCAGGCTGGGGGTACGGACGGGGCAGGCCGGCCGGGCCCCCCAGCTCTTCGGCCCCGAGCCCACCGCGGGCTGGGTCGCCGTGCTGGACATCGGGCGGCGCTGGGTGCGGCTGGCGCTGACCGATCTCACCGGTGACATCGTGCGGCACGTCCGGGTGCCCTCCGCCCGGGACGCCGAGGGGCTGGTGGGCGTCATCGAGGAACTGGTGTCCGCCGCCCTCGCCGAGCGGTCGCTGGCGATGGCGGACCTCCTCCAGATCGTCGTGGGCAGCCCCGGGGTGTACGACCCCGGGGAGGAGTCCTTCCGGCTGGCCTCGAACCTGCCCGGGTGGGAGTACGCCCTGCACGTCCGGAGGCTCCGGGACTTCTTCGCCGAGGCGGGCGCCGTCCGCTTCGAGAACGACGTGGACCTGGGCGCCCTCGGCGAGCGCACCAGAGGCCAGGGCCAGGACATCGACAACTTCGTCTATCTGCACGTCGGTTCGGGAGTGGGCGCCGGGATCGTGCTGAACGGCAGGCCGCTGCGCGGCACGCGGGGCATGGCCGGCGAGATCGCCTTCATGCCGGTCCTGCCGGTGCCCCGGCGCGGGCTGCCCGACGAGGTGCGCGAGCGGGGCATGCTGGAGACCGCGGCGGCGGCGGACGCGATCGTCGGCGCGGCGCGGGAGCGCGGGATGACGGACGCGACGACGGCCGAGGAGGTGCTGGCCGCCGCGGCGGCGGGCGACCCGCGGGCCCGCGAGGTGCTGACGGAGGAGGCCAGGCTGCTGGCCCTGACCCTGGCCGCGGTCGTCACCGTCGTGGACCCGGCCCTGGTCATCCTGGGCGGCGGCGTGGGCCGCCGGCTCGGCGACTACATCCCGGCCGTCCAGGCGGAGTTGTCACTGATCCTGCCGTTCGAACCGCCGCGCCTGGAGGTGTCGCTCCTCGGGGACCGGGGGATCCTCTACGGCGGGGTCGCCGCCGGGGTCGAGCTGGCGCGGGAGATCGCCCTGGCCCGGCGCTTCGCCAACGACTGAGGGACGGCCGGGGCCCGGCGGCGCGCGCGGACACGGGGCCACCCCGGCCGTGGCGGCCGAGGAGCGGCCCGCCGCCTCCCGGCGGCGCCGCCTCCCGGCACCCGCCGCCCCGGAGCCTCCCGCCCGTGGGCACCACCATTGCCACCTACCATACAAGGCTTGTATGGTAGTACTGCCGGAGATCGAGGACGCCGTGACGGACCGGCGTCCACCCCACCGGCGACGACCCACCGAGGAGCCCCCCGCGTTGAACGCCAGCCCGAGCCAGAGCCGCGGCCCGCACCCGCCCCCGGACGTGCCGCCGCTCTCCCGCGCCCGCCTTCCCGTACCCGGCCTCGCCCGCCCCCGTACCGCGCCGGAGCGGGGCATCGTCCATCTCGGGCTCGGCAACTTCCACCGGGCCCACCAGGCGGTCTACACCGCCGAGGCGCTCCGGCACGCCGAGGGCCCCTGGGGCATCACCGGGGTCGTCACCGGGCCGACGCAGCGCTCGCGGACCGTCGTGGAGGGCATGACCGCACAGGACGAGCTGTACACCGTCCTCACCCTCGGCGGCGACGGCTCGGTACGCGCGGACGCCCCCGGGGTGCATCACCCGGGGCTGCTCGGCGGGGACCAGGCCGAGGCGGTGGTGGACGCCATCGGCGCGGCCGGCACCCGGATCGTCACCCTGACCGTCACGGAGAAGGGGTACACGTTCACCCCGTCCGGCGGCCTGGACCTCGACGACCCGCGCGTCGCCGCCGACCTCACGGGAGCCGGTGCCCCGCGCTCCCCGCTCGGTCTGCTGCTGCGCGGACTGCAGCGCCGGGTGCGCGACCACGCCGCCCCGCTGACGGTGCTGACCTGCGACAACCTGACGGACAACGGCAGCAGGCTGCGGGAGTTGCTGGCGGAGTTCGCGGCGGCCCTGCCCGCCGGTGAGCGCGAGGAGCTGACCGCCTATCTCGCCTCCTCGGTGTCCACGCCCTCCACCATGGTCGACCGCATCGCGCCCGCCACCACCGACGGGCACCGCGCCCTGGTCGCCCGGCACTTCGGGGTGCGCGACGCGGTGCCGGTGCCGGCCGAGCCGTACCGGCTGTGGGTCCTCCAGGACGACTTCCGTGCCGGACGCCCCGCCTGGGAGAAGGCCGGCGCGGTCTTCACACCGGAGGTGGCGGGCTACGAGACGATGAAGCTGCGGCTCCTCAACGGCGCCCACTCCCTGCTCGCCTATCTCGGGCTGCTGCTCGGTCACCCGTCCATCGACCGCGCGGTGGCCGACCCGGGGCTCGGCGCCGCCGTCCGGCACGCCATGACCCGGGAGATCCTGCCGAGCCTCGACGTACCGGACGGGGTGGACGGCGCCACGTACATCGAGGAACTGCTCGAACGCTTCGCCAACCCCGCACTCGGTCACCGCACCGCGCAGGTCGCCACCGACGGCTCGCTGAAGATCCCGGTGCGGTGGGCGGGCCCGCTCGCCCACGGACTCGCCGCCGGCACGGTGCCCGATGTGCTGGCCCTCGGGGTGGCCGCGTACGTCCAGGTCGTCACGCGCGGCCCGGACGCGTACGACGAGCGGGCCCTCGGGACCGTACGGGACGACGCGACCGCCCGGCTGCGCGCGCTCGCGGCGCGCGCGGCCGAACCGGGCGCGGCGGCGCGGCTGGTGGTGGAGTCGGGCGACATCCTGCCCGAACCCGTCGCGGGGCGGCGGGAGTTCGCCGACCGTGTCGCCGGATACGCCCGGGACCTGGACCGGCACGGCGCCCGCGCCACCCTGGACGCGGCGCTGCGCGCCGCCACGGCTCCCCCTTCCTGAACGCCGCTCACCCGGCCGCAGTGCCGGCTCCCCCACCCATCACACGGAAAGGCGGTTTGCCCGCAATGGCCACCATCGTCGACGCCCAGGTCTTCGTCACCAGCCCGGGACGCAACTACGTCACTCTGAAGCTGACCACCTCCGACGGCGTCACGGGCATCGGCGACGCCACCCTCAACGGCCGTGAGCTGTCGGTGGCCTCCTACCTCTCCGACCATGTCTGCCCCCTTCTGATCGGGCAGGACGCGGACCGTATCGAGCAGATCTGGCAGTACCTCTACAAGGGCGCGTACTGGCGTCGGGGACCCGTCACCATGACGGCGATCGCCGCCGTCGACGTGGCGCTGTGGGACATCAAGGGCAAGGTGGCCGGGCTGCCCGTCTACCAGCTGCTCGGCGGCGCCGCCCGCGAGGGCGTCACCGTCTACGGCCACGCCAGCGGCAACGACATTCCCCAACTCCTCGACGACGTCGACCGGTTCCTCGGCCAGGGCTTCCGCGCGGTGCGGGCCCAGGCCGCGGTCCCCGGGCTGGAGCGCGTGTACGGCATGCGCAAGGGTGACGGGGTCACCTACGAGCCCGCGGACGGCGCCCTGCCGACCGAGGAGGCCTGGGACACCGGCGCCTACCTCGACTTCGTCCCCACCTACATGGCCGCGGTCCGGGAGCGGTTCGGCTACGGCTTCCAGCTGCTGCACGACGTGCACCACCGGCTCTCCCCGATCGAGGCGGCACGCCTCGGCAAGTCCCTTGAGCCGTACCGGATGTTCTGGATCGAGGACCCGACCCCCGCCGAGGACCAGGACGCCTTCCGGCTCATCCGGCAGCACACCACCACGCCGCTGGCGGTCGGCGAGATCTTCAACAGCATCTGGGACTGCCAGCACCTCATCACGAACCGGCTGATCGACTACATCCGTACGTCGGTGTCGCACGCCGGCGGGATCAGCCACCTCCGCAAGATCTTCTCCCTGGCGGAGCTGTACGGGGTGCGCACCGGCTCGCACGGCGCGGGCGACCTGTCCCCCGTCTCCTTCGCCGCGGCGCTCCATGTCGACCTCTCCGTCGCCAACTTCGGCATGCAGGAGTACATGGGCCACCTCAGCCCGTACGAGGAGGTGTTCCGGACGTCCTGGCGGTTCGAGGACGGTCTGATGCACCCCGGTGACCGTCCCGGGATCGGCGTCGACTTCGACGAGGAGGCCGCCGCCCGCTTCCCGTACAACCGCAAGTACCTGCCGGTGAACCGGCTGCGGGACGGCAGCGTCCACGACTGGTGACGGCGCCGCCGCACAAGGCCCGGTGACCGACTGTCAGGTCACCGGGCCTGCGCCTCTCCTTCCGTTTCCCTTCCCCCGGGGGCGCGTCACTGGTCGCGGTACGTCTCCAGCAGCCGCAGCCAGATCTCGCTGATCGTCGGGAACGACGGAACCGCGTGCCACAACCGGTCGATCGGCACCTCGCCGACCACGGCGACCGTCGCGGAGTGCAGCAGCTCACCGACCCCGGGGCCCGCGAGGGTGACCCCGCGCAGGATCTCCCGGTCCAGGTCGACGACCATGCGGGCGCGGCCCCGGTATCCGTCGGCGTAGAGGGCCGCGCCGGAGACGCCGGAGAGGTCGAAGTCGACCGCGCGGACCCGGTGGCCCGCCGCCTCGGCCTCCGCGAGGCTGAGGCCGACCGCGGCGATCTCCGGGTCGGTGAAGATGACCTGGGGGACGGCGGCGTGGTCGGCCGTCGCGGTGTGGGCGCTCCACGCGTCGGAGGCGGAGACGGCGGCGCCCTTGGCCCGCGCGGCGATGGCGGCGCCCGCCATCCGCGCCTGGTACTTGCCCTGATGGGTGAGGAGCGCGCGGTGGTTGACGTCGCCGACCGCGTACAGCCAGTCGCTCCCCTCCACCAGGCAGGTGTCGTCGACCGTCAGCCACGAGCCCGGTTCCAGGCCGACCGTCTTCAGGCCGAGGTCGTCGGTGCGCGGGGCGCGGCCGGTGGCGAAGAGGATCTCGTCGGCCTCGATCCGCTCGCCGTCCCCCAGCACGGCGGTGACGGGGCCGCTCGCGCCGTCACGTTCGACCGCCGCGACCGACACACCCGTACGGACGGTGGCGCCCGCCTCGGTGAGCGCCTCGGTGACCAGCTCGCCCGCGAACGGCTCCAGCCTGGGGAGCGGGCCGCCGCCCCGGATCAGCACGGTGACCTCGGAGCCGAGCGCCCGCCACGCGGTCGCCATCTCCATCCCCACCACGCCGCCGCCGACCACGACGAGCCGCGCGGGAACGGTCGGGGAGCTGGTGGCCTCCCGGCTGGTCCAGGCGCCGGCCCCGTCGATTCCCGGCAGTCCGGGCAGGACGGCCCGGCTGCCGGTGCACACGGCGACGGCGTGCCGCGCCGTCAGCACCCGCTCGGCGCCGTCGGAATCCGTCACCGTCACCCGCTTGGGGCCGTCCAGCCGGCCGTGGCCGCGGTGCAGGACGGCGCCGATCCCCTCCAGCCAGCCGACCTGCCCGTCGTCCTTCCAGTGCGCCGTGAAGTAGTCACGGTGCGCGAGCACGGCCGCGGCGTCCAGCGGGCCCCGGGCCGACTCGCTCAGCCCCGGCACCCTGCGCGCCTCGGCGCGCGCGATGGCCGGGCGCAGCAGCGCCTTACTGGGGATGCAGGCCCAGTACGAGCACTCACCGCCGACGAGTTCGCTCTCCACCACCGCCACGCTCAGTCCGGCCGCCCTGGCCCGGTCGGCGACGTTCTCCCCGACCGGTCCCGCACCCAGAACCACCACGTCGTACTCCACAGCTTCAGTCATGGGGACAGTCTCGCCGGGGGCGGGTCGCATGGCCACACGATCTTCGGGCAGGGGCCTGGACGGGTACAGGAATACGACGACAACCCGGACCGTTGTCGCAGGCGGCTTCACCGGAGAACAGGAAGAGGTATCAGGCCATGGCCACTGTGGAACTCACCAAGGAGAACTTCGACCGGACGGTGTCGGAGAACGACTTCATCCTGATCGATTTCTGGGCTTCGTGGTGCGGTCCGTGCCGCCAGTTCGCCCCGGTCTACGAGAAGGCGTCGGAGCGTCACGACGACCTCGTCTTCGCGAAGGTCGACACGGAGGCGCAGCAGGAGCTGGCCGCGGCCTTCGAGATCCGGTCGATCCCGACCCTGATGATCGTCCGCGACAACGTCGCCGTGTTCGCCCAGCCGGGCGCGCTGCCGGAGACCGCTCTGGAGGACGTGATCGGCCAGGCGCGCGCCCTGGACATGGACGAGGTGCGCAAGTCGGTGGCGGAGGCCGAGGCGAAGGCCAAGGAGGCCGAGCAGGGCTGAGCCGGGAGCGGGGCGGCGACCGGGACACGGCGGCGCCGGGACCGGGCACACGCTCCGGTCGGGGCGGCGGGTGGGTCCCACGGTTCGGCGTGCGTCTAGAAGGGGTGGCCCGCGGGCTCGCGCCGTACGGTCGTCCAGCGCAGTTCCGTGAACGCCTCCAGATTGGCCTCGCCGCCGAAGCGGGCGCCCGTGCCGGACGCGGCGATGCCGCCGAAGGGAGCGACCGCCTCGTCGTTGACGGTCTGGTCGTTGATGTGGGCGATCCCCGTGGGGATCCGGTCCGCCAGCTCCAGACCGAGCGCCGCGTCCCGGGTGACGATGCCCAGGGAGAGACCGTACGGGCCCGCCGACGCCAGCGCGGCGGCCTCGTCCAGTCCGCTGAACGGGCGTACGGGCGCGACCGGGCCGAAGACCTCCTCCATGTAGGCGGGGGTGTGGTCGTCGACGTCGGCGAGGACCGTGGGGCGGTAGAAGAGGTCGCGGTGGGTACCGCCCTCGGCGACCCTGGCCCCGCGGGCCGCGCTCGCCTCCACCAGGGCGTCGATCTTGGCCAGTTGGGCCGTGTCGATGACCGGCCCGAGGTGGACCTGCTCACGGTACGGATCTCCCACGGCCAGCGACGCGGCCCTGGCGGCGAGCCGCTCGACGTACTCCTCGTACAGCGAGGCGTGGACGAGATGGCGTCCGGTGGTCATACAGATCTGGCCCTGGTGGAAGAAGGATCCCCAGGTCGCCTGGGAGACGGCGGCCTCGATGTCGGCGTCGGCCAGGACGACCAGCGCGGAGTTGCCGCCGAGTTCGAGATGGGCGCGCTTCAGGGCACGGCCCGCCGCCGCACCGACCGCGCGCCCGGCGGCGGTCGAACCGGTGAAGGAGATCACCGGCACCCGCGCGTCCGCGACCAGCGCCTGTCCGGTCTCCGCGCCACCGGGCAGGATGTGCAGCAGCTCTTCCGGGAGTCCGGCCTCCGCGAGGACCGCGGCGAGCGCGAGCCCGCCGCAGACGGCGGTGCGCGGGTCCGGCTTGAGCAGCACCGCGTTGCCGAGCGCCAGGGCCGGGGCGACCGACCGGATGGAGAGGATCAGCGGCGCGTTGAACGGCGCGATGACGCCGACGACCCCGGCCGGGACGCGCCGGGTGTAGGAGAGCCTGGGCTCCTCGCTCGGCAGCACCTGGCCGGTGGGGCGGGAGGCGAGCGCCGCGGCCTCGTAGCACTCCTGGGCGGCGACATGCAGTTCGAAGCCCGCCTTGCCGGGGATGGACCCGGACTCCCGTACCAGCCAGTCGCGCAGCTCGTCGGCGTGCGCGGCGAACAGGTCGCCCGCGCGCCGCAGCACCCCGGCCCGTACCAGGTGCGGGGTGGCCGCCCAGGCCCGCTGGGCCGCCGCGGCGGCCTCCGACGCGGCGGCGACGTCCTCGGGGGCGGCGAGGCCGAGAGTGCCCAGGATGTCACCGGTGGCGGGCTCCACGACCGGGGACTCGCCTCCCGACAGCCCGACGGGCTGCCAGGTCTTGGGATCGAGCAGGGACATGAAGGCTCTCCAGTCGCTCGGATGATCCGGTACGGTACAGCGATTCGACCAGGGGTGCGACGGGCGCGGCGCAGCGGTGCGTGCGGCCGGGCCGGGCCGAACTCCTCCGTCTGCAAGAGGTGTTGAGGCCGCGCTCCGGCCGGCCCGGTGGTCAGCGTTCGAGGACGAGCGCCAGCCCCTGCCCCACCCCGATGCAGAGCGCGGCGAGCCCGGTGCCCGAGCCGGCCGCGGCGAGCTGGTGGGCGACGGACCCGGCGAGCCGGGCACCGGAGGCGCCCAGGGGGTGGCCGATCGCGATGGCGCCGCCGCGCGGGTTGACGAGGGCCGGGTCCAGCTCGGGCCACTCGGCGAGGCAGCCCAGCGACTGCGCGGCAAACGCCTCGTTCAGCTCGAAGGTGGTGAGATCGGCGAAGGTACGCCCCGCCTTGTCCAGGGCGCGCCGCACGGCCTCGACCGGCCCCAGGCCGAAGAGCTGCGGCTCGACACCGGTGACCGCCGAGGCGCGGATCCGGGCCAGCGGCTCGCGGCCGGTCTCGCGCAGCCCCGCCTCGTCGACGAGGAGCAGGGCGGCGGCGCCGTCGTTGAGGGGCGAGGCGTTCCCGGCGGTCACCGTCCCGGTCCCGTCGTCACGGAACGACGGCTTCAGCTTGGCGAGCGCCTCCATGGAGGTGGTGTCGCGGATGCATTCGTCCCGCGCGAGCTCCACCCCGTCGTACGGGACGACCTCGCCGTCGTAGAGTCCGGCCGCCCAGGCCGCGGCGGCCTTGCGGTGGCTGGCGAGCGCGAAGGCGTCCTGCCGCTCCCGGCCGAGGGCGTGCTTGTCCGCGATCAGTTCGGCCCCCTCACCGAGCGGAACGCTCCACTCCGCGGGCATCCTCGGGTTGGTCATCCGCCAGCCCAGGGTGGTCGAGTGGAGCTGCTGGTGACCGGCCGGGAAGGCGCGCTCCGGCTTCTGGAGGACCCAGGGGGCCCGGGACATGGACTCGACGCCGCCCGCCACGACGACGGAGGCGTCGCCGAGGGCGACCGCGCGGGCGGCCTGGATGACCGCTTCGAGACCGGATCCGCAGAGCCGGTTCACCGTCACCCCCGGGACGGAGACGGGCAGTCCGGCGAGGAGCACCGCCATCCGCGCCACGTCGCGGTTGTCCTCGCCCGCGCCGTTCGCGTCGCCGAGGACCACGTCGTCGATCCGCGCCGGGTCGAGGTCCGGGGTACGGTCCACCAGCGACCGCACCACATGGGCGGCGAGGTCGTCGGGGCGTACGGAGGAGAGGGCACCCCCGAACCTGCCGATCGGGGTGCGGACGGCGTCGACGATGTAGACGTCGCGAATGCTCATCGGATCTCCGGCTTCTCTGCCCCGGCGCACATTCCGCCACCCTCGACGCTGTTCGCCTGGTGAACTTTGGTTCATAATGGCTCGCCGTCAGAGTCTCTGCCCGGTGCCGACCGCTGTCAACGGGCCCCGGGGGCGGAAAAGCCGGGCGGAAGTCCGGTCCTTCAGGCCGGAGTCCGGCCCTCGGGTACGGCGACCACCCGCACCGTCATCCCGTAGTCGAGCTCCTCCCCGTCGATGAGCAGCGCCTCCACCGTGCGGGTCTCGGGGTCGATGTCCGCCTCCATGCCGTTGCCCGCGTACCGCGGATAGCCGGAGGCCCCGGTGTCACCCGTCGCCTCGACCACGGCCGAGCGCAGGGCGTTCTCCGGCCAGGGCGGTCCTTCGTGCTCCTCGGTGAACCCCGCGACCAGCAGAAGCTCGAACCGCTGCGGAACAGTAGCCATACCGTCGACGCTAGCCACCCGGCCCGGCCGCCGCACGTCGCGCGGGTACGGCCGCGGGTGCCCGTCAGCTCGACTCGCGGTGGACGACCCGCGCGCCCATCAGGCCGTGACGCTCCGGTTCGGCCCCCGGGTCGCGGACGGCCCGGTCGACGAGCTGGGCCAGCCGCGGCCCGGTCGCCATGTCGATACGGACGGTGGAGAGCCGGGGCCGCAGCAGCCGGCCGAGCAGGGCGTCGTCGGCGCCGATCACCGCGGTCTCCTCCGGCACCCGGATCCCCTCGTCCTGGAGCGCGCGCATCAGGAGCATCGCGTACTCGTCGTTGTACGCGAAGACGGCGTCGAGGCCGAGCCGGCGCCAGCGGGCGGCGAGGCCGGCGGCGGACTCCTCCGTGCGGGCCAGGGGCAGCGGCGTGACGCGGGCGGCGGCGTCCGCGCCCGGCTCCCGCGCGGCGGCGTCCGCGCCCGCGAGGCGGAGGGCGGCGTACGGCTCCAGGCCCGGTTCCGCGGGCATCACCACCCCGATCGCGCGGCGCCCGCGTGCGACGAGATGGGAGACCGCGCGGCCGCCGATCGTCCGCTGGTCCATGACGAGCGCGTGCGCGCCCGCGATCCGCTCCGCGCCGAGGGTGATCACGCTCCTGGCCCCGGACCGCTTGAGGAGCTCCACCGCCTCCGGGGTGAGCGGCGTCTCGCCGAGCGAGACCACGGCGACCGGCCGCAGTTCGGCCCAGGCGCGGGCCGCGCCGACCGGGTCCGGGCCGAGGCTGCCGTACTGCACCACCGTGTAGCCCAGCCGGCGCAGGGAGCGCTGGAACTCGTCGAAGACCCGGCTGTGGAGCGGTCCCGCGGGGGCGTGTCCGGTGGGCAGCAGCACCATCCGGGTGCGTCCGGCGCGCAGGCTGCGGGCGGCGGCGTGCGGGACGTAACCGAGCGCTTCTGCGGCCTCCAGCACCCGGAGGCGGGTGGGCTCGCTGATCCGTACGTCGGTGACCCCGTTGAGCACGTACGAGACGGTGGCACGGGACACCCCCGCCAGCCGCGCCACGTCGAAGCTGGTCGGGAGGGAGCCGGCCGGAACGGCGGCTCGGGCGGCGGAGTGCTCGGTCGGCTCGCTCATCGCACCGGGCATCCTGCCAGAACGGCCCCCGGCGGGGCACCCGGTGGACCGATCCGGCCGCTCCCCACGGACCCGCCCGCCGCTGCCACCGCGTACGCCTCTCCCCACGCGCGGCGTGCCGTCCACAACGGCGACCCGCCCGAAGGCCGCGACGGGCCAGGCCCTACCGTCGTACAAATGATCTCCTCTTCGCCCACGTCCTCCGCCTTCCCCGATTCCCCCGGCCGCGGCGGCCCCGCCGCCACGACCGAGGCCGACCCGCGCGCCGTCGGCCCCGTCCGCACCTCGTACGCGCCCGAGCGCGACGGCGACCCCGACCCGGGGGAGATCGTCTGGACCTGGGTGCCGTTCGAGGAGAACGACGGGCGCGGCAAGGACCGGCCGGTGCTGGTGGTGGCGCGCGAGGCGGCGGGCACCCTGCTCGCCGTTCAGCTCTCCAGCAAGCGCCGTGACCAGGACCGCGAGTGGGTGCCGATCGGGGTCGGGCCGTGGGACCGCGAGGGGCGCGAGTCGTGGGTGGACGTGGACCGGGTGCTCCGGGTCCATGACGAGGGGATGCGGCGTGAGGCGTGCGCCCTGGACCGGGGGCGGTTCAACCTCGTCGTGAACCGGCTGAAGGAGCTGTACGGCTGGAAGTGAGGAGCGTACGGCCGGGGGTGACGTCGCCGCGGCCAGCGCCGGCACCGTCGCCGTCGGCCGTATCGGCGGCCCCTACGGGGCGGTGTGTGCCAGCACCCGCCGGAACGCCCCGAGCGTCGGCCCTTCCGCCGTACGGTCCAGCACCGCGAAGACCGTCTCGTCG
Source organism: Streptomyces sp. NPDC088124 (assembly GCF_040685895.1). Taxonomy (NCBI): domain Bacteria; kingdom Bacillati; phylum Actinomycetota; class Actinomycetes; order Kitasatosporales; family Streptomycetaceae; genus Streptomyces; species Streptomyces sp. NPDC088124. The sequence continues at coordinate 187,893 of NZ_JBFBJB010000009.1, forward strand.
AAGGCGCCCGCGAACCGGCCCCCGCCCATGAGCAGCGCCCGGAAGGCGCCCGCGACCACCGCCGGGTCGTTCTGGAAGACCCCGCATCCCCAGGCCCCCAGCACCAGCCGCCGGTAGCCGCACTCCACGGCCGTCTCCAGGACCCGCTCCGCGCGGGCCGCGAGGGCCGCCGGGACACGGTGGGCGTCCTCGGGGGCGCGCCGCGCGATCACCCCGGCGTTCGGCGCGGGCGAGGTGAGGAAACCCACCCGGTACGGCGTGTCGAGCAGCCGCCCCCGGTCGTCGCGGAAGACCGGCACCCCCGGTGAGTGGATGACCCGGTCGGTGTAGAACGGGTCCCGGTCGGCGCGGTGGTGGGCGTAGAACTCCGGCGCCGCCCGCAGCGTGGCGTAGAGCGCGGAGGCCCGGCAGAGCGCCTCCTCCTGCGCCTGCGCGCCGTTCAGGTAGCCGCCGCCCGGGTTCCGCGCGGACGCGAAGTTCAGGACCGCCACCGGCGCCGCGGGGTCCGCGGCCGTCAGCCGGCGCGCCGCCTCCAGGCTGCTCTCGCCGGTGACCTCGACGAGCGGTCCGCCGTGCTCCGTACGGCCGGAAACCGCCGCCCCGGAGGAGGGGCCCGCGGGGCCGACGGGGCCGGGGCCGTACATCCGTGTGCCCGCGAGGGCCGCGTCCAGCTCCGCGCGCAGGACCACCTCACGGCCGTCCGGAGCACGGTAGACCCCCGTTCGGACGATCTCCTCGGTTTCCTTCGCGATACCCCGCAGCCGTGCGCTCATGGGGAAATCCTGCGTGAACGATCTCCGACGGGGCAACCGCGTTTCTGACGAAAAAGCAAGCGCGCGGGCACTCTTGTGCGAAGCGGCGAGAGTGGCTTTAGGTTGGACGAAGTGCTCGCCCCGGCCCCGGGGCGCTGGACGAAACGCTCACCCCGACCCCGGGGCCGAGTGAGGTCACGCGGTCTTCGACAGGAGGATCCGCACATGCCACCCGACAGTTTCACCGACGAGGGACCACCGCTCGGCGAGGACGACGCCGAGGACCTGCTGCGCGGCATCTGCTTCAAGACGGGCCCGCCCCGCACCGTGGGCGTCGAACTGGAATGGCTCGTCCACGATCTGCGCGATCCCGAGATCCCCGTCCCGGCCCACCGCCTCCAGGAGGCGTTCGAAGGGCTGCGGGACCTGCACCTGCGATCGGCACTCACCTTCGAACCCGGCGGCCAGGTGGAGCTCAGCTCCGCGCCCGCCGCGTCCCTGACGGAGTGCGTCGCCTCCACCGCCGCCGACCTGGACGCCGTGCGTCCGGTCCTGCGCTCGGCGGGACTCGTCCTCGCGGGCCTGGGGCAGGACCCCTGGAACTCGCCGCAGCGGATGCTGCGGGAACCCCGCTACGACGCCATGGAGACCTATCTCGACCGGATCGGCCCGGCCGGCCGCGCCATGATGCGGTCCACCGCCTCGATCCAGGTCTGTCTGGACGCGGGACACGAGGAGCCGGGGCCGCTCGGCCACGGCCGTCGCTGGCAGCTCGCCCACCTGCTGGGCGCGGTGCTCGTCGCCGCCTTCGCGAACTCCCCGATGCGGGAGGGCGTGGCGACCGGGTGGCGCTCCACCCGGCAGGCCATGTGGGCCCGGCTCGACCCGCTCCGTACCAGCGCGCCGTCCGCCGCGCTCCCCCCGCGCGACGCCTGGGCCGCGTTCGCGCTGGACGCGCCGGTGATGTGCGTCCGGGCGGCAGAGGGGCCCTGGGCCGTGCCCGAGGGGCTGACCTTCCGCCAGTGGATCCGCTCCGGGCTGCCGCGCCCGCCGGTCCGCGCCGACCTCGACTACCACCTCACGACGCTTTTCCCGCCGGTCAGACCGCGCGGTCATCTCGAACTGCGGATGATCGACGCGCAGCCCGGCGAGGACGGCTGGCTGGTGCCGCTCGCCGTCACCACCGCGCTGTTCGACGACCCCGAGGCGGCGGAGACCGTGTACCGCACCGTCAAACCGCTCGCCGAGACCGCGGGCCCGCTGCCCGCCCCGGCCAATCCGCTCTGGGTCAACGCCGCGCGGTACGGCCTGGCCGACCCCGAGCTGCACGCGGCGGCGATCGCCTGCTTCGCCACCGCCCGGGAAGCGCTGCCGCGCGTCGGCGCGACACCCGCCGTACAGGAGGCGGTCGCCGCGTTCACCGACCGCTACGTCCTGCCGGGGCGGTGTCCGGCCGACGATCTGCGCGCCCCCGTGACACGGAAGGACCCCCGCACATGACCGACCTCGCCGGCCTGTCCACCGAGGAGCGGCTCAGACAGCGCGCCGTCGACTCCCTGACGGCGGCCCGGGCCCGCACCGCCCTGCTGACCTCCTGCGTCGACGACCACGACCTGACCGCACAGCACTCACCGCTGATGTCCCCGCTGGTGTGGGACCTCGCGCACATCGGCAACCAGGAGGAGCAGTGGCTCCTGCGGACCGTCGGGGGCCGCGAGGCCCTGCGCCCCGAGATCGACTCCGTCTACGACGCGTTCGAGCATCCCCGGGCCGCCCGGCCCACCCTGCCGCTGCTGCCGCCCACCGAGGCGCGGGCGTACGCCGCCGACGTACGGGGCCGGGTCCTGGACATCATCGAGCGCATCCCGCTGCGCGGCGGACCGCTGCTCGACGCGGGGTTCGCCTTCGGGATGATCGCGCAGCACGAGCAGCAGCACGACGAGACGATGCTCATCACCCACCAGCTGCGGAAGGGGCCGGCCGCGCTGACCGCGCCCCCGCCGCCGGCCGGGGACACCACGGGGCTGCCCGCCGAGGTCCTGGTGCCCGGCGGCCCCTTCACCATGGGCACGTCCACCGAGCCGTGGGCGCTGGACAACGAGCGGCCGGCCCACCAGCGGCTCGTCCCTGCGTTCTGGATCGACACGGTGCCGGTGACCAACGGCGACTACCAGCGGTTCATCGAGGACGGCGGCTACACCGAGGAGCGCTGGTGGGCGCCGGAGGGCTGGGCGCAGATCAGGGAACACTCCATCGGCGCCCCGCTGTTCTGGCGGCGCGAGGGAGGGCAGTGGCTGCGCCGCCGGTTCTCGGTGGTGGAGCCGGTCCCGGCGGACGAGCCGGTCCTCCACGTGAGCTGGTACGAGGCCGACGCGTACGCCCGCTGGGCGGGCCGGCGGCTGCCGAGCGAGGAGGAGTGGGAGAAGGCCGCGCGCCACGACCCCGTCTCGGGACGGTCGCTGCGCCATCCCTGGGGTGACGGCGAGCCCACCGAGGCCCACGCCAACCTCGGCCAGCGCCATCTCCGGCCGGCCCCGGCCGGGAGCTATCCGGCGGGCGCCTCGCCGCTGGGCGTACGGCAGTTGATCGGGGACGTGTGGGAGTGGACGTCGAGCGACTTCCTGCCCTACCCGGGCTTCGCCGCCTTCCCGTACCGCGAGTACTCGGAGGTGTTCTTCGGCGGCGCGCACAAGGTGCTGCGGGGCGGTTCGTTCGCGGTGGACCCGGTGGCCTGCCGCGGTACGTTCCGCAACTGGGACCTGCCGGTGCGCCGCCAGATCTTCTCGGGGTTCCGCACGGCGCGGTCCGCCCCGGCCGAGCACGAGGCGCGCGCCGGGCGTGCCGCCGGGGTCTCCTGATGTGCCGGCACATCGCGGCCCTCGGACCGCCGATGACGCTCGGGTCGGTGCTCGTCGAGCCGCCGCACGCGCTGCTGCGGCAGTCGTGGGCCCCGCGCAGACAGCGCAACGGCACGGTCAACGCCGACGGTTTCGGCGTCGGCTGGTACGCGGAGGGCGACCCGGTGCCCGCGCGCTACCGCCGCGCGGCGCCCATCTGGGGCGACCCCGGCTTCGCCGATCTGGCCCGGGTGATCCGTACCGGCGCGCTGCTGGCCGCCGTACGGGACGCGACGCTGCCCGGCGCCGACGGGGAGGCGGCGGCGGCGCCGTTCGCCGCCGGGCCCTGGCTGTTCAGCCACAACGGCTCGGTGGGCGGCTGGCCGGGATCGGTCGCGGACCTGGCCGCGGCGCTGCCCGCGGAGGAGCTGCTCTCGCTGGTGGCGCGCAGTGACTCGGCGCTGGTGTGGGCGCTGGTGCTGCACCGGCTGCGGGCGGGCGACGACCCCGGCCGGGCGCTGGCCGAGACGGTCGCCGACGTGGCACGGGCGGCGCCCGCGTCCCGGCTCAACCTGCTGCTCACCGACGGGGTGCGGATCGCCGGGACGGCCTGGGGCGACACGCTCTGGTACCGCCCCGGGACGCATGACGCGCCGGTGCTGGTGGCGTCGGAGCCGTACGACGACGATCCGCGCTGGCGCGAGGTCCCCGACCGCACGCTGCTCGTGGCGAGCCGCGGCGATGTTCTGCTGTCCCCTCTCAAGGAGCTACCCGCGTGAGCCGGTTCCTGCTGACCCGCACGCTGCCCGAGCACGCCACGGACGCCGCGCTGCGCGCCGATGTGCTCCACGGGCTGACCCGTACGCCCAAGACACTGCCGCCCAAGTGGTTCTACGACGCCCGCGGCAGCGAACTGTTCGAGGAGATCACCACCCTGCCCGAGTACTATCCGACCCGCGCCGAGCGGGAGATCCTGCTCGCCCGCGCGCCGGAGATCGCGGCGGCGACGGGCGCGCGCACCCTGATCGAGCTCGGGTCGGGGTCGTCCGAGAAGACCCGTCTGCTGCTGGACTCGCTGCCGGAGCTGGCCAGTTACGTGCCGGTCGATGTCAGCGAGAGCGCGTTGCGCGGGGCCGCGACGTCGCTGCTCGCCGACCGTCCCGGGCTCGAAGTGCACGCGATCGTCGCGGACTTCACCGGCGGCATGGTGCTGCCGGGCACCCCGGGGCCCCGGCTGGTCGCGTTCCTCGGCGGCACGATCGGCAATCTGCTGCCCGCCGAGCGCGCGGCGTTCCTCGCCTCGGTACGCGGGCTGCTGGCCCCCGGTGACGCGCTGCTCCTCGGCACGGACCTGGTGAAGGACGAGTCGGTCCTGGTACGGGCGTACGACGACGCGGCCGGTGTGACGGCCGCGTTCAACAAGAACGTGCTGACCGTCATCAACCGCGAGCTGGGCGCCGACTTCGCCCCGGACGCCTTCGACCACGTGGCGCTCTGGGACGCGGAGAACGAATGGATCGAGATGCGGCTGCGGGCGCGCTCCGCGCTCACCGTGAAGATCCCTGAGCTGGATCTGGTGGTGCACTTCGCCCCGGGTGAGGAGGTGAGGACGGAGGTGTCGGCCAAATTCCGTCAGGACCGGGTGCGGTCCGAACTGGCCGCTGCGCGGATGGAGTTGACGCACTGGTGGACCGATGAGGCGGGCCGGTTCGCGCTGACGCACGCGACAGCTGTCTGAGCGGGCCGAGGGGGCCGGCGCGGACCGGCATCGGCCCCCGGGCACGGCTCGCCGCCGTGCCCGGGGGTGCCGTCGTGCCTGGGAGTGCCGTCGTGCCCGGGGGTGCCGTGCGCGATGGCGTGGCGCGCCGTACGGGCCAGCGCGCGGCGGTCGGTGCGAGGGCCGGCCGGGATCGGCGGCAGGAGGGTGAGTTCCGCCGTGAGACCGCCGGCCGCCACGACCCGCCACAGGGACGCGGGCAGGGTGTCGTCCCCGACGAAGGCGGGCGCGCCCGAGGACGTCCCGTCCGGTGCGCGGTAGGTGATCCGTACGGGCCGGACCTCGGCGCCCGCGTCCACGGCGGCCTGGAAGACGGCGGAGGTGAACCGGCCCTGTTCCCGGCCGCACCAGGTGCACGCCTCGGGAAAGGCGATCACCCGTGAGCCGGCCCGGAGGGCGGCGGAGAGGGTGCGTACGGCGTCGGGCAGCGCGCGCAGCCGCTCGCGTTCCACGAAGAGTGTGCCGCCCCGGGCGGCCAGCGCGCCCAGCACGGGCCAGCGCCGGATCTCGCTCTTGGCCAGCATCCGTCCGGGGAAGACGACGGCGAGGAGCGGGATGTCCAGCCAGGAGATGTGGTTGGCGACGACCAGCACGCCGGCGCCGCGCGAGGCGAGCGCGTCCGCCGGGCCGGATCCCGGCGCGCCACGCACCGTGACGCGCAGGCCGAAGGCGCGCAGTACGGCGCGGGACCAGCTCCGGGTGAGCCGGTCGCGTACGCCCGGGGCCAGCGGGGCGAGGAGCGGGGCGAGCAGCGCGCCGCACAGGACGAGCGGGATGCCCCGCAGCAGCCGGACCGCCCCGGCCACCGGGCCGGCCGCCGGGCCGGCGTGGCGCGAGCAGTCGCGCGGGGTGCAGGGCGCGGTGGGCAGCCAGGCGCTCATGCGACGGGAGCGGGCGCGAGGGAGAGGAAGTGCCGCAGGTAGCGCGGGTTGGTGCGGCGCATCGACAGCAGGACGTACAGGTCGGCGACACCGAACTCCGGGTCGTGCGCGGGCGCTCCGCACACCCAGGCGCCGAGCCGCAGATAGCCGCGGAGCAGCGGGGGCAGTTCGGCGGGGGCGGCGGCCGCGGCGCCGGGCTCCGGGGTCCAGAGCCGGTGCGGGGTGACCCAGTACTCCTCGGGCGCGAGGTGCTTGTCCTTGACGCGGTTCCAGGTGGAGGCGGCGAGCGCGCCGCCGTCCGCGAGCGGCACCGAGCAGCAGCCCGCCAGCCAGTTGTGTCCGGTGGTGGTCATGTAGCGGGCGAGCCCGGCCCAGATCAGGGCGATGACGCCGCCGGTGCGGTGCAGGGGGTGGACGCAGGAGCGGCCCACCTCGACCAGGTCGTGGCGGATCGGGGCGAGCCGGGCGAGGTCGAACTCGCTGTCCGAGTACATCCGCCCGGCGGCCCGGGCCCGCTCGGGCGGCAGCAGCCGGTACGTGCCGACGACCTCGCCGGTGGTCTCCTCCCGTACCAGCAGGTGGTCGCAGTACGCGTCGAACGCGTCGGTGTCGAGACCGGGCTCGGGCCCGTCGAGGCGGGCGCCCATCTCCCCGGCGAAGACGAGGTGGCGCAGGCGCTGGGCGGCCCGCACGTCCTCCTCGGTGCGGGCGAGCTGGACGAGGTAGCGCGGTTCCGTGCCGGCGGCGGGGCCCGGGGCGGCGAGCGGCGCGGGGGCCGGGGCGCGGAGCGGGGCGCCGGAGAGCACGGGGACGGTGGCGGGAGCGGGGGCGGACATGGCGGACTCCTGTGCCGTAGGGGAGGCAGGCCGCCGGGTCCGTCGCGGGGACGTGGACCCGGCACCTCGTTTCTTCCGTGACCGGCTGGATTTGACATGACCACACGGCGGAGCGCGGATGTGAGGCGGTTGAATGCCGGGGTCCGCGCCGAACGGATCCGACACGGGCCCCGCGCGGATCCGACACGGGCCCCGCGCGGATCCGACACGGGCCCCGCGCGGACCCGGCGCGGGCCCGGCGCAGGCCCGCGCGTGCCCGCGCAGGCTCGTCCGGGAGCTTTCTACAGGGCGCGTCCGGCGGGGCCGCCGTTCACCGGCTCGTCGCCGCGCGCGACGACCGGTGTCCCTGCCCAGGTCAGCGCCTTCCACCCGGTCGCCGCCGGCCCGGTGGCGCCCTCCAGGACCACGACGCCGGTGTTGTCCAGGGCATGGGCGGCGGCGAAGGCCACGTCCACGTTCTCCGCCCGGGCGGCGGTCCACATCCGGATCGCCGCGCCATGGCTGACCAGCGCCACCGTACCGGCGTCCGTCGCGGCCGCCTCGGCCACCACCGCGTCGAACCGGGCCAGCGCCTCGGCCCCGCTCTCGCCGCCCGGCATCCGCAGCTCCGTGTCGCCCGCGGACCAGGCGAACGCGGTGGTCAGATAGCGCCTGACCGACTCCTCGTCGCCCCGCATCTCCAGTTCCCCGGCCGTCAGCTCCCTGATCCCGTCCCTGACCCGCGGCTCCAGACCGCGCGCGGCGGCCAGCGGCGCCGCCGTGAGCCGCGTCCGGATCAGGGTCGAGACGTACAGCGCGCCGATATCCTCGTCCGCCAGCGCCGCGGGGAGCGCGGCGGCCTGCCGCTCCCCCGTCGCGGTGAGCCCGGGACCGGGCGCCGCGGTGTCCAGGAGCCCGGCGAGATTGGACGGTGTCTGGCCGTGGCGGATCAGCAGCAAGCGCATGAGGTGAGTCATCCTCCGAATGGACGTACGGATACTCGCACCACTCTCCCAGAGAGCCGCGGACACGGCCGTGGCCTCGCGGGCAGCGGCGGGCTGAGGCACGGTGGAGTGACGCCGCGGGCCCCGCGACGTGTGAAGGCGTGAGTGAAACCTGCAGAGGAGATCGGCCCCATGTCGCACCACACCTACCGGGTCACCGAGATCGTCGGCACCTCGCACGAGGGCATCGACGACGCCATCCGCAACGGTGTCAGCCGCGCGGCCCAGACCCTGCGCGGACTGGACTGGTTCGAGGTGACGCAAGTACGCGGCCACATCGTCGACGGGGACATCGAGCACTACCAGGTCGGCCTGAAGGTCGGCTTCCGCCTCGACGACGGGGAGTGAACGCCCGGCGGACACGGGCCGGGACATACGGCCGACGCTCAGACGCCGACGCTCAGCCGGTGAACCCCGCGTGCACGTGGTCGTGGTGGGTCGCGTCGGTGAAGAACTGCCCCGCGGCGCCGCCGGAGAGCCGGACCGGGCCGCCCACGTTGTACGACCCGGCCGCCGCCGCGTCCCGCATGAACCTCTCCACGAGCCGGCGCGAGGTGGCCGGGTCCACGACCGCGTGGCCGTCGATCTGCCAGACGTCGAAGGCCCGGCCGCGCGGATGGTCGCTGGGCCGGTCGGTGCCGAAGACGTACAGCGGGTGGCCGGAGCGGATCACGCTCACGTACATCCGGTAGGTGCCCGCCAGCCGGAGCAGCGCCCGCAGCACGCTCTCGTGGACATGCCCGCTGCGGACATCGGCCGCCGCCGCGGGCGGCAGCGTGATCCGGCGCTCCGCCAGCACCCCGCGCGCGGCATCGGGGAGCGACGGCGCCGCCGCGCCGGGCCTGGCCGGGTGGAGCGCGGTGACCTCCCAGCGCGGCCGGGCCCGGCTCAGCCGAACATCGACGGTCGTGCCGCTCGTGCCGGTCGCGTGTCGCGGGGTCCACTGCCGGCAGACCACCAGCACGCTGGCCGAGTCGGCGAGGATCCCGCCGTACTGCGCGTCGACCACCCGGAGCACGGCCACGTCGGCGGTCGGCAGCAGCGGCCCCGCCTCGTCCACGAGCGATGGCGCGGCGCCCAGCGCGGCCACCCGCCGCTTCGCCGCCGCGGCGCCGCCCTGCCCGGCGGGCCAGGCGCCGATCGCCTCCACGACCTGGACGGCGCGCAGCTTGACGGCGGGGTCCACGTCGGCGCGGTCGGGCCGCCACGGGGTGGTCGTCGGCAGCGGTACGGGCGAGGACGCCGGACCGGCTCCGGTCCGCGCGGCCACGGAGCACCCGGCGGCCCAGGCCAGCAGCCCACCGGAACCGAGCAGCAGCGCCCGCCTCCCGAGTCCCATGCCCCGCACCTCGTTCCCGGTCCCGCTACCGGTCCGGCTCCCGGTCCAGGTCTTCAGGGTGCGTGAGCCGGGATGGGGCCGCACGCCGCCGTGGTCCGACCGGCGGAGGCCGCCCACCGCCCGGCCCACCCCCGGCCCGGGCGGCGGCCGGAATCGTGCGTCAGCGGCCCGCTTTGCGGGTCGCCCGCAGCCACTCCCTGTTCATGGCCGCGATGGACGGCAGCGGAATCCCCTTCGGGCAGGCGGTGGCGCACTCCCCCGCGAGGGTGCAGCCGCCGAAGCCCTCGTCGTCCATCGTGGCGACCATGTCGAGGACGCGGGTCTCGCGTTCGGGCGCGCCCTGCGGCAGCACGTTGAGGTGGTTGACCTTGGCGGAGGTGAAGAGCATCGCGGACCCGTTGGGGCAGGCCGCGACGCAGGCGCCGCAGCCGATGCACTCGGCGTGTTCGAAGGCGGAGTCGGCGTCGGGTTTGGGCACCGGGGTGGCGTGGGCCTCGGGGGCGGCGCCGGTGGGAGCGGTGATGTAGCCGCCCGCCCCGATGATCCGGTCGAAGGCGGAGCGGTCCACGACCAGGTCCTTGACGACGGGGAAGGCACCGGCCCGCCAGGGCTCGACGTCGATGGTGTCGCCGTCGGCGAAGTGGCGCATGTGGAGCTGGCAGGTGGTGGTGCGTTCGGGCCCGTGGGCGTCGCCGTTGATGACGACACCGCAGGCGCCGCAGATGCCCTCGCGGCAGTCGTGGTCGAAGGCGACCGGCTCGTCGCCCCGGAGGATCAGCTCCTCGTTGAGGGTGTCGAGCATCTCCAGGAAGGACATGTCCTCGGAGATGCCGTCGATGCCGTAGGTGACCATGGCGCCGGGGGTGTCGGCGTCCGGCTGGCGCCAGACGCGCAGGGTGAGCCTCATGCGTAGCTCCGCTGGGTGGGGTGGACGTACTCGAAGACGAGGTCTTCCTTGTGCAGGACGGGTGCGCTGCCGGTGCCCCGGCTGTGCTCTCCCGGGGGACGCCCCCCGGACCCCCGGTATTCCCAGGCGGCCACGTACGAGAACTCCTCGTCCCGGCGGGCCGCCTCGCCGCCCTCGGTCTGCGACTCCTCGCGGAAGTGTCCGCCGCAGGACTCGGTGCGGTGCAGGGCGTCGAGGCACATCAGCTCGGCGAGTTCCAGGTAGTCGACGACGCGGTTGGCCTTCTCCAGCGCCTGGTTGAGCTGTTCGCCGGTGCCGGGCACCTTGATCCGGCGCCAGAACTCCTCGCGGATCTGCGGAATCCGGTCGAGCGCCTTGCGCAGCCCGCTCTCGGTGCGGGCCATCCCGCAGTGCTCCCACAGGAGTTCGCCGATCTCCTTGTGGAACGAGTCGGGCGTGCGGTCGCCGTCGACGGCGAGCAGCAGCCGCAGCCGGTCCTCGGTGTCGGCGACGGCCTCGGCGACCTCGGGGTGGGAGCCGTCGAGCGCCTCGTGGCGCGGGTGGCGGGCGAGGTAGTCGTTGATGGTGGACGGCAGGACGAAGTAGCCGTCCGCGAGCCCCTGCATCAGGGCGGAGGCACCGAGCCGGTTGGCGCCGTGGTCGGAGAAGTTGGCCTCGCCGATCGCGAAGAGCCCCGGCACGGTGGTCTGGAGGTCGTAGTCGACCCAGAGCCCGCCCATCGTGTAGTGGATCGCCGGGTAGATCCGCATCGGGACCTCGTACGGGTTCTCGGCGGTGATCCGCTCGTACATCTCGAAGAGGTTGCCGTACTTCTCCTCGACGGCCTTGCGGCCGAGCCGGGCGACGGCGTCGGCGAAGTCGAGGTAGACGCCCTGGCCGCCGGGGCCGACGCCGCGCCCCTCGTCGCAGACGTTCTTCGCGGCGCGCGAGGCGATGTCGCGGGGGACGAGATTGCCGAAGGACGGGTAGATCCGCTCCAGGTAGTAGTCGCGTTCGTCCTCGGGGATCTCGGCGGGCGGGCGGGTGTCGCCGCGCGCCACGGGCACCCAGATCCGGCCGTCGTTGCGCAGCGACTCGCTCATCAGGGTCAGTTTCGACTGGTGGTCGCCGGAGCGCGGGATGCAGGTGGGGTGGATCTGGGTGAAGCAGGGGTTGGCGAAGTGGGCGCCGCGCCGGTGGGCCCGCCACACGGCGGTGGCGTTGCTGTTCTTGGCGTTGGTGGACAGGTAGAAGACGTTGCCGTAGCCGCCGGAGGCGAGGACCACCGCGTCGGCGAAGTACGGGGTGATCTCGCCGGTGATCAGATCGCGGGCGACGATGCCGCGGGCCCGTCCGTCGATGACGAGCAGGTCGAGCATCTCGGTGCGGGCGTGCATCTCGACGGCTCCGGCGGCGATCTGCCGGGAGAGCGCCTGGTAGGCGCCGAGCAGGAGTTGCTGGCCCGTCTGGCCGCGGGCGTAGAACGTACGGGAGACCTGGACGCCGCCGAAGGAGCGGGTGTCGAGGAGCCCGCCGTACTCCCGGGCGAACGGCACGCCCTGGGCGACACACTGGTCGATGATCTCGACGGAGACCTCGGCGAGCCGGTGCACGTTGGACTCGCGGGCGCGGAAGTCCCCGCCCTTGACGGTGTCGTAGAAGAGCCGCTGGACGGAGTCGCCGTCGTTGCGGTAGTTCTTCGCGGCGTTGATGCCGCCCTGGGCGGCGATGGAGTGGGCGCGGCGCGGGGAGTCCTGGTAGCAGAACTGGACGACGTGGTAGCCCTGTTCGGCGAGGGTGGCGCCCGCGGCGCCGCCCGCGAGGCCGGTGCCGACGACGATCACGGTGTGTTTGCGGCGGTTGGCGGGGTTGACGAGTTTCGCCTCGAAGCGGCGCCGGTTCCACCGTTCGGCGACGGGTCCGTCCGGTGCCTTGGTGTCGGTGAGCGGTGCACCGGTGGTGTATTCGGCGTAGCGGGTCGGTTCGTTCATGTCAGCTCACCACTCCGGTCATGACGGCGACGGGTACGGCGACGAAGCCGGCGGTCAGCGCCAGCGCGAGGGTGTTGGCGGTGGTCTTCAGGACGCGGTCGCGGGTGGCGCTGCCCACTCCGAGGGTCCCCGCGGCGCTCCAGAAGCCGTGCCGGACATGGAGTCCGAGGGCGATCATCGCGACGAGGTAGACCGTGTTGCCGTACCAGGTGGAGAAGGTGTCCACGACGTTCTGGTACGGGTGGCCCGGCTGGAAGCCGCCGGGGTGCGCGGTGCCGGTCGTCAGGTCGAGGATGTGCCAGACGATGAACAGGGCGAGGATGATCCCGCCCCAGCGCATGGTGCGGGTCGCGTAGCTCGCGCGCGGCCGCCGGTGGACGTAGCGGTTCGGGCGCGCCGCGATGTCGCGGCGGCTGAGCTGGTAGGCGCAGACCCCGTGCAGGACGACGGCGGCGACGAGGACGATCCGTACGAGCCACAGGGCCCATTCGTAGTGCAGCAGCGGCTCGCCCATGGTGCGCAGCCAGTGGGCGTATCCGTTGTACTCGGACGCCCCGAAGAAGATCTTGAGGTTGCCGAGCATGTGCGCGACGAGATAGCCGAGCATGATCAGGCCGCTCACGGCCATGACCGCTTTCTTCCCCACCGTCGATCGCCAGAGAGTGCGGGTCATGGACGGCCGTTTGCCCGTCCCGCCCGTCTTCTCCGTTCCGTCCGTCCGCGTTGCCAGAGCCATGTTCATGACGCTAGGCCGCCGCACCCGAGAGGTCCAAGACATGGTCCGGCTGATCTCCATAGCCTGCGGCTATCGCGGTCGTATCCTGGGGGTATGCAGTTCCAGCAGTTGGTGTATTTCGTGGCCGTCGCCGAGACCCGGCACTTCACCCGCGCCGCCGAGCGGGTGCATGTCTCGCAGCCGTCGCTCTCGCAGCAGATCAGGGCGCTGGAGAAGGAGCTCGGCGCCGAGCTGCTGAGCCGCGCCCGGGGCAATGTCGCTCTCACCGACGCGGGCGAGGCGCTGCTGCCGCTGGCCCGGCGGATCCTCGCCGACGCCGAGACCGCGCGGGTCGAGGTCCAGGAGCTGGCGCAGCTGCGGCGCGGCCGGGTCAGGCTGGGCGCGCCGCCGAGTCTGTGCACGGGGCTGCTCCCCGAGGTGCTGCGCGCCTTCCACGACCTTCATCCGGGCATCGAGCTGCTGATCGAGGAGAGCGGTTCGCACGATCTGGTACGGGAGCTGGCGCGCGGGGCGCTCGACCTGGCGCTGGTGGTGATGCCGCTCCCGGCCGCGTCCCCCGCGCTCACCACGGTCGAGCTGCTCCACGAGGACCTGGTGGTGGTCTCCTCGCCGAGCCTCCCGGCCCCCGGCAGTCCGGTGCGGATCGCGGATCTGGAGGGCCGGCCGCTGGTGATGTTCCGGCACGGCTACGACCTGCGCGAGCTGACCGTGGCCGCCTGCAGGGCCGCCGGGTTCGAGCCGTCGTTCACCGTGGAGGGCGGTGAGATGGACGCCGTGCTCGGTTTCGTACGGGCCGGGCTCGGCCTGGCGGTGGTGCCGAGCATGGTGGCGGTACGGGCGCACGACCTGCGGGTCACGGCCCTGGCCAGGCCGGGGCTGCGCCGTACGATCGCGCTCGCCCACCGCAGCGATGTCGCCCCGCCGCGCGCCGCCCGCGAGCTCCAGAAGGTGCTGCTCGCCACCCAGGGCACGACCGGCGCGACAGCGGGGCGGGCGACGACAGGCCTCTGAGGCCGACGGGGCGGGCGACGACAGCCCCCTGAGGCCGGCGGCGCCCGCCCCGGTGGCGGACCGCTCCGGTCAGACGGCGTCCGCCAGCGACAGCGTGTGCAGCTGCTCGGGCGGCCCCGGTCTGGCGTAGTACCAGCCCTGTGCCGTGTCGCAGCCCAGCCGGCGCAGCTGCTCCGCCTGCGCCCCGGTCTCCACGCCCTCCACCGTCACGGCCAGCTCCAGGCTGTGCGCCAGGGAGACGATCCCCTCGACGATCTTCAGATCGACCGGATCGGCGGGATGCTGCTGCATTCCCTGGGTGAAGGAACGATCCAGCTTGAGCACGCTCACCGGCAGCCTGCGCAGGTTCGCCAGGTTCGAGTAGCCGGTGCCGAAGTCGTCGAGCGCGATGTCCACACCCATCTCCGCGAGTTGGCGCAGCGGCTTGAGCAGATCCTCGTCGGCGCCGATCAGCGCCGACTCCGTGACCTCCAGGCAGAGCGAGCCCGGCGGGAGCCCGATCCGTTCCAGCACCTCGACCGTGTCGGCGACGAGTCCGGGGTGGTGGAGCTGGGCCGGGGAGAGGTTCACATTGATCCGCAGCGGTCCGCCGAGCGCGCCCTCCGGCAGTTCCTGCTGCCAGAACCGGGCCTGCCGTACGGACTGTTCCAGCACCCAGCGGCCGAGGGGCACGATCAGCCCGGTGTGCTCGGCGAGCGGGATGAACCGGTCGGGGCCGAGCACGCCGTGCTGCGGGTGGGACCAGCGCACCAGCGCCTCCGCGCCGTGCACGGTGCCGTCGTCGAGATCGACCAGCGGCTGGTACTCGATGAAGAACTCGCCGCGCTCCAGGGCCGTCGGCAGCGCCGTGGTCAGCCCGTGCCGGGTGATGGCGCGGGCGTCGGCCTCCGGATCGGCCAGCTCGTAGCGGTTGCCGCCCGCCGCCTTGGCCCGGTACATCGTGATGTCCGCGCTGCGCAGCACCTCGGCGGGGCTCCGCCCGGCGGACGGACCCTCCACGATGCCGATGGAGCCGCGCACGGTGAACTCCCGGCCCTCCAGCCGGACCGGCGTGCTCAGCACGTTGAGGATCCGGTCGGCGAGGTCGGTCACCTTGCCCTCGGTGCCGGGCCCGGTGGTCAGCGCCACGAACTCGTCACCGCCGATCCTGGCCACCATCTCGCCCTGCGCGGTGGCGCACGACTGGAGCCGGTCCGCGACCTCGACCAGCAGCCGGTCGCCGGAGGAGTGGCCGAGGCTGTCGTTGATGGCCTTGAAGCCGTCGAGATCGAGGTAGCAGAGGCCGAAGCGCGCGTCGTCGCCCGCGGAGAGCGTCTTCTCCAGCCGCTCGAAGAACAGCGTCCGGTTGGGCAGTCCGGTCAGCGCGTCATGAGTGGCCTCGTACCGCAGCCGCAGATTGAGGAGCCGCCGCTCGGTGGTGTCCTCCATCAGCGCGAGCTGGTACTGCGGGGCGCCTTCGGCGTCCCGGAGCAGCGAGAGCGTCAGATTGGTCCAGAGCACGGTGCCGTCGTTGCGGTAGAACGCCTTCTCGACCCGGAAATGTTCGCGTTCACCGCGCACCAGTTCGCCGTACATCCGCCACACGTGGGGCGAGTCCTCGGGGTGGACCCATTCGCTGATGTTCCGGCTGCGGACATGGTGTTCGAGCCCGCCGAACATCTGGGTGAGGGTGTCGTTGACCTCCAGTACGTTGCCGTCGAGGTCGCCGATGCCGATGCCGATGGCCGCGCCCTCGAACACCGCGTGGAAGCGGGTCTGGGTGGCGTGGAGCGCGTCCTCCGCGTCGCTGCGCGCCGCGAGGGCGGAGCGCGCGATGGCCTCCTGCTCGGCGAGGGTGCGCTCGCGCAGCGCCTGGGCGTACGCGGCGGCCAGCGTGTGCTGGAGGCGGGCGCACCGGGCGCGGCTGTCCTCCGCGGGGAGTTCGTCCGTACCGCAGTAGAGGATCAGGTACGAGTCGATGACGCCGAGCGTACGGTTCAGGGCCTCGGGGTCGGTGCAGTGCGCGGCGACCAGGCCGGCGCCGACCGTTCCCCCGGGCGTGGTGTCGAAGGAGCGCGCGTGCAGGGCGTCGCGCAGCAGGCGGGCCAGCGGCAGCAGGCACTCCTCGAACTCGGCGCGCGTGAGGGGTGTGGCCGTCGCCGGGAAGACCGCCCGGCTCCAGATCGTCGCGAACCGTCTGAGCCGGTCCTCCAGGCCGTCCGGGTCCGCCGGGCCCGCGGCCCCCTCCGGCACGCTCACGCCGTACGTCCCACTCCGGCGAAGCCCGAATAGGCGTACGGATCCTCCTGGTCGGCGGGGCCGGCGGGGCGCCAGTCGGGCATGGAGACCACGCCGGGCTCGACCAGTTCGAAGCCGTCGAAGAACCGGGCTATCTGCTCGCGGGAGCGCATCACCAGCGGATTGCGGATGTCCGAGTAGACGGCGACGGAGGCTTCCGTGTCCTCCTGGGGAACCGGGACGCCGTCGTACGAGGCGTGGGTGATGGTGAGGAGGCTGCCGGGGGCGAGCGCGTCCCGCAGTTCGGCCACCGCCCGGTAGGGCTGGTCCTTGTCCTCGACGAAGTGGAGGACGAAGTTGAGCAGCACCGCCACGGGCCGCTCCAGGTCGAGCAGTGCCGCCGCCTCCGGGCTGCGCAGGATCTTGCCGGGCTCGCGGAGGTCGGCGTTCACGACGGCGGCGTTGGCATTGCCTTCGAGAACGGCCCTGCTGTGGGCCACGGCGACCGGGTCGTGATCGACATAGAGCACGGTGGCGTCCGGGTCGAGCGCGGTGGCGACCTCATGCACATTACCGAAGGCCGGAATGCCCGATCCGATGTCGAGGAACTGGCTGATGCCCTGCGCCGAGGCGAATTCCACCGAGCGGCGCATGAACGCGCGGTTCGCTTTCATGATCTTGGGAAGTCCCGGCATGAACTCCATCGCCCGGCGAGCGGCCTCCCGGTCCACCTCGAAATTGTGCGAACCGCCCAGATAGTAGTCATACATACGGGAAACGCTCGGCACCGAAAGGTCGATGCCCTGCGGGGCCCAGGCGGGACGCTCCATCGATGTCTCCAACAAGTCGCCACGGAGTGCGGCCTGATAGCGGCCGGTTGTTCGAGCCGAGGCTACTGATCGACCGCCAAGAGAGCGAGCCCAAACGGAAATTAACGATCCGTTCTTGGTCACATACTGTCGGCATGTGCACGTGGTCCGCCGCCACACCGAGGAGTGCGGCGGCGGACCATCGGGCCGGAAGCGCGGCGTGGGGACTACTCGGACGCTCCGACCAGCTCATTGTCGGGAGAGACGGCGAACCAGGTGCCGCCGACACCCTGACCGTTGGTGTCACCGGGCTTCTTGTCGTTGGCGAAGGTGTAGAGGGGCGAGCAGTTGAGGGTCTGCTGCTTGATTCCGTCGGGCCGGTCGAAGGTGACGAAGCCCTTCGTGGTGACGCCGTCGACGTCGTTCTTGGCGACGGGGGCGACCACCGGCCACTTGTCGAGGCAGGCGTCGGTGCAGGCGGTCTTCATGGGCCACGCGGTGTCCTTCGTGAACCGGTAGACCGTCATGCCGTTCTTGTCCACCACGATGTCGCCGAGTTTCGGGTCCTTGCGGACCGAGAGGCCGGCGAGGTCGCCCGAGGGCTCCTCGGCGGAACCGGAGCCGCCCTCGGCGGCCGCCGGGGACGCCTTCTTTCCGTCGGGGGCGGACGCGAACCAGGTGCCGCCCACGTTCTGGCCGTTGGCGTCACCGGGGCTGGTGTCCTTGACGTACCGGTACATCGGCCAGCCGTCGACGGTGAGCTGCTTGGTCCCGTCGGTCCTGGTGATCTCGCCGAGCAGGGAGGCGTCGGTCCCGGCGGCGGCCTTGGCGTCGCCCGCGGTCACGACCGGCCAGGTCTTGGCGCAGTCGCCCTCGCAGTTGGACTTCGGCGGCTCCGGGGTGTCCTTGTCGAAGCGGTAGAGGGTGAAGCCCTCGCTGTCGGTGAGGACCTTGCCCAGCTTCTTGCTGTCCCACACGGCGAGCTGCCCCGCGGGCTTGGCGGCGGCCGCCGTACCGGCCCCGGCCCCGGCGGCCCCGGGCACACCGGCGCCGGGTGCCGCCTCGTATCCGCTCCCGCTGCCCGCGGCGCCGGCCGGGTTCGCGGCGCCGACGGACTGTCCGTTGGTGTTGGTTCCCTGTTCCTGACCGCACGCCGTCGTCAGGGCCAGTACGGCCGCCGCGGTGGCCGCGAGCGAGGCGTTCCGCCAGGTGTTCATGTCAACTCCCGTTATCCATTGGACAGTTGAGGCGCTCAGGTGCGCTGCTCATGGTCCTAAGTACGGAGCGGATGCACCCTCTTGTTCAACGCGGCCGGAAAAAACTTTCGAGACGTGTTCTCGTCGCCGCCAAATACCCCCTATCCGGGGGAATCCGACCAACTTCCGGCGTGCCGGGGCCCGATGAGGAACAAGCTCCTGCCCGTGCATGGATCGCTCGTCGGACGGCTGCTCGCGGCCGCCGCTCTCATCTCGCTGTCGGCCGCCGCCCCGGCGCCCGCCGCGGCGGACAGTTGCGCCTACGTCTCGGCCGGTCAGGGCGGCACGGGGTGGGCGGTGGCCGTCGCGGGCAGCGGCGACTGCCGGCCGAAGCCGCCACCGCCGCCGCCACCCGAGCCACCGCCGAAACCACCGCCGCCGCCCTCTCCACCACCGCCCTCCCCGCCTCCTCGGCCGACGCCGCCGCCACCGCCACCGCCACCGCCGCCCGTGGTGGTCACACCGAAGCCGCCTCCCCCGCCCGTCGTCCGGCCGACGCCCCGGCCGCCCCGCCCGGCACCGGCCCCGCCGCCCGCCGCGGCGCCCGGGCCCCGGCCGGTGGCCGTCGCTCCGGCGCCGGCGGTGGTCGCACCGGAGCCGCCCCCGCCCCCGTCGCCTTCCCCAAGTCCACGTCCGAAGCCGAAGCCGACCCCGACCGCCGTGGCCCTGCCCGCCTACCACCCGACGACTCGTCCCCAGCCGCCCGGCGGCAGCTCGCCCGTCGTCCGGATGCTTCTGATCACGGCCCCCGCCGTGCTCGCCGCGGCCGTCCTGCGACCCCGCTCCCGCCCCCGTTCCCGCTGATCCACGGAGGTCCCATGTCGGACTGGCTCGTCCTGGGCATCGCGATGGCCGCCGCCTGCGCGGTCGTCCTCACCATCGTCATCTTCAACAACCGGGGCGTCGACGAGGACGACGACCCCAGCGAGACCCCCGGCGTCATGGACTACATGACGATGATGATCGGCGTGGTCTACGCCATCGTCCTCGGGCTCGCGATCGCCGGGGTCTGGGAGGCCAGGGGCGCCGCCCAGGAGTCCGTACGCCAGGAGGCCCAGGCGCTCCACGAGATCCGGCAGCGCGTTCAGGTCTACCCCACGGCGGTACGCGAGCAGATCCGCGGCGACGTCGACACGTACGTCTCGTACGTCGTGCGCACCGAGTGGCCGCACATGTCCGAGCACGAAACGCTCAGTACGAAGGGCACCCAGCTCTTCGACCGACTGCGCACCGACGTCTCCCAGTACGCGCCGCGGACCGACCTGGAGGGCCAGGCGTACCAGCCGCTGGTCGACCAGGTGGCCGCCGCCGACGACGCCAGGGGCGCCCGCGGGCAGAACGCGGGGGACACGATGCCGGGGGTGGTCTGGTTCGGCCTCATCATCGGCGCCGTGGTCACCGTGGGAATGATCTTCGTGCTGGGGATCCGCCGCTCGTTCCGCGAACTGCTGCTGGCGGGGGTCTTCAGCGTGCTGATCGCCTTCCTCCTCTTCCTCATCTGGGACTTCGACGCCCCGTACGGCCGCGGCATCGGGGCGACCACAGCCCCCTTCCTCGATCTCTTCCCGGGCACCGGCGGCTGACCGGCGGCGGGTGGGGCACGGCCGTCGTCCGCCCGGGGGACGGCCGTGCCCCGTTCGCCCGTCAGCGATCGCGGCCGTGATAGGGCACGCCTAGCGTTTCCGGCATCGAGGCGCATGTACGGCTTGGGTGGAAAGAGGTTCCACTGCTGCTCCTCGGGGACCCGGAGGCTCATCATGCGCGCGATACGTGCCACCACCACCGCTCTGCTGGGAGTGGCCGCACTCGCCCCGACGGCGCCCACCGCGGCGGCCGCCGTGCACGGCGGGACCACGCCGTTCGGCTTCACGGTCACCCCCTCCACCGTCGCCCCCGGCGGCAGGGTGACCCTCGGCGTGACCAACTGCGCGTCCTCCGCCACCGTGTCCTCCGCCGTCTTCGACACCGTGACCGTCCCCTCGGGGCGCCCGGCCGCCGCCACCGTGGACTGGGACGCGAAGCGGGGCGCGGTGTACCAGGTCTCGTTCACCTGCAACGGCACGACCGGCCGTACCAACCTCACCATCGCGACGGCGGCGAGCGCCCCGCCCCGGGCGCCGACCCGGGCACCGACCCGCGCTCCGACCCGCGCACCGACGGTGGCTGCCACCACCGTCGCGCCCGCCGGAGTACGCGGCGGTCTGGGCGGCAGTGTCGGCCGGGTCGGCTCGGGTGAACTCGCCACGGGCACGGCGCTCGTGGTGGCCGCGACGGCCGGAAGCGCCTGGACCGTACGCCGCCGGACCGCGGGCCGCGCCCACTGACGGCGTCGGCCCACCGACGGTGTTCCCCGCCGTCGTCCCTCCGAGCCCTGTCCGCCCCTCGAACGCCCGTCGCCCCGAGCCGCTCTCCGGCTCGGTCCAGCAGTACCCGGCGCCGCTGCTCGACGTGGTGGTCCAGGCCGAACGCACGCGCCGGCAGGTGGTCGGCGGGCTCCTCCT